>CAZJQY010000011.1:0-11349 GCA_964548095.1 uncultured archaeon | reverse complement strand
GTTATTAAATTGTCACTTAAAGTGCGAAGTGTCTGGGTGGGATGTGTGCTTTCAGGCTTCAATCCATGATTCCCGGATTTTCGCACGTTAGTAGTAACTTAGATTCTAGGAGATGAAACACCTTCATGTCGCATGATTGCTATCACGTCGCCGGTCCACGCGTCGACGTAGACGTATGCGCCTGCCGTGTTCGTGTACACGAATCTTCCGCTGCTCTTTGCAGTCCCCTCAGGGAATATCACGGCCCACACTCCCAGGCGGTGTCGTGTCGGAAGCGTGCTGGTGTTCTCCACGGTATCGTTTCCTACAAGGATTGCGTACTCCCGCTTCGCCCATGCCATATCCGAGATGTCGCGGAGGACGTAGTCTTCGTATCCCGGCAGAAACTTGTCTGCTTGGATGCTTGCCGGAGCCTGCAGGGGAACGTAGTAAACCAGCGGATTGCCCTGCAGCCCCGTCGTCTCCCGTGCTATCCTCGTCGCGTTCTCGTAAGTCACATACTGGAGGCCCGCATGCGTGACGAGCGCACCGTAGAGCACGTAGCTGAATAAGATGACGCCCATGCCTGTTACAGCTAGCCCCACCCTGCTCGTGATTGTCGCGGCAAAGCCTTCATACTTTGAGAGTATCCTCGCTGTCACCCACCCCACAACACCGAACCCGAAGGCAAGACCTGTCGCCAGCCTTAAGGCGTTCGAGCTTTCCCTAAGGCCCATGATGCTCTGGCTCACTCCGTCCAGCCCGATGGGGATGAACGCGATGACGAGGACGGCTATTGACGCAAGCCTTCCTCGCGTCTTTTGCACGAGGGCCGGAGTGAGGATGCCAAGCGCCGCCCCCACATAGATTCCGATGTCTCGGGCGCAGACCGGGAAGGGCGCGCCAGAAATCATGAGGCTTCGCTCAGGCATCTGGTGGCAGAGGTACGTCAGTGCCGCGAAGATGTAGGGGACTGCGCCCAAGGAGACGAGCTCCGGGGCGGATGATTGCAGCAGGAAGGGTGCCGCCAGAACGTATGCGACGGCGACGACAAACAAGCCTGCCGCAATGGCCAGCGTATGCGCAGCCAACTGCCTCAAGGAATCCTCAGCAAGCCTGCCTGCTGCCTCAATCTTATCGGCGATGATGCGCCCCCGCTCATCCAACATCTCAAATACGGTCTGCGTCTCCCTCTTCATTCTCCAAGCCGCACGTTAAGAAGCTTTCGGACGGTGGCTGCGTCAGCCCTCCCCCCCATCTTCGCCATCACCCTACCCATAAGATAATTGAGCGCCTCGGCTTTGCCGCTTCGGAAGTCGGCGCGTGCCTGCTCGTTTTCTGTCAAGACCTCGTCCACGACCGCGCTGAGTCTGTCCTCCCCGGCGACCTTGCCGAGCTTCTCTCCTGAAACAATCTTTCTGGGGTTTTCCCCCGAGTCGATGACGCGCTCAAGGAGCTTTTTTCCGACGCTGTCGGTGATTTCGCCGGAAGCAACCATCCCGAGGAGTTCGGCAACGATTGCTTCGGAGAGCTTTGATTCGGCGTACTCGATGCTCCTGTAGTTGAGCTGGCGTAGGACTTCTCGGCTAATCCAGTTTGCGGCAAGCTCGGGATTAACTTTCTTCGAAACCTTCTCGAAGAGGTCTGCGATGTCTTTGTCTTTCACGAGCGTTTGCGCGAAGTTCTCTGGAATCCGGTATTCTTTCACGAAGCGTTTTCTCCTCGTCTGCGGAGTCTCGGGGAGAATTATGCCCCCGACGAACCCCTCATCGAAGTGTTGGGGCGGGATGTCCGGGTCCGGGATGTAGCGGTAGTCGTCGGCCGTCTCCTTCACGCGCTGGGCGGTCGTAATCAGGCTCTTCTCGTTGAATCCGCGCGTCTCCTGCGTCACAGCGACACCCCGCTTTGCGAGCTGCTTCTGCCGCAGGACTTCGTACTGGATGGCTTTGAACGCGCCTTTCACGGAGTTTATGTTCTTTATCTCGACTTTCGCGCCGCCCTCAATCGAGATGTTCACGTCAGCCCGCATCACCCCCCCGACGTCAACCACGCGCTCAGTGTACTTGAGGAGGTTTGTGAGCTCTCTTAAGAAGTTTCTCGCATCCTCTGCCGAGCGCATGTCTGGGGCGCTCACAATCTCGATTAGGGGGACGCCGGAGCGGTTGTAGTCGACGCGCCCGCTATCGAGGTCGTAGCGGCCGGGGTCCTCCTCCACGTGAACTTCCCAGATGCCAACGCCCGAAATGTTTCCATCCCTCCCCACAGGCTCGCTCGTCCGCTGGTATCCTGAGGGAAGGTCGGGGTAGTTGTAGTGCTTGCGCTTGACGAAGACGTTCTCCCCCACGATGATTTTGCACTCAAGAAGCTCGGCGACCATCACCGCCGTCTTCAAGGCCTCTTCGTTTAGGGGGTGGGGCTTTGCGCCGGGCATGCCAGTGCACACGGGACAGGTGTTGACGTTCGGCTCCGCCGTCTCCCAGTAGTTGGTCGGGCAAAAACAGAAAAGCTTCTGCGCGGTCTTCAAGGGAACGTGCACTTCCAAACCGATTTTGACGTTGATATCTTCAGTCATAGTAAATCCTTCTTTCTTCCCTAAGAAGGCTTTGCCTTCTTGGGCGCAGCGACTTTGTCGCTCGCGTTTCGTGAACGTTTTTCTTTCTTTGGAAGAAAGAAAAAGGTTCGGGAACGTGCACTTCCAAGCCGATTTTGACGTTGATTTCCTCGCTCATCGTGAAATTATTACTCCATTTAAGGGTTTATTAGCGCCTTGACGCTCTCGAGCACGTAGTCCGGCTTGATGGCTGATGCGAGGGCATCCTCCCGTGAGGTGACGCCCGAGAGCACGAGCGCGGTCTTAAGTCCCGCCTTCAACCCGAAGGCGATGTCGGACTCGATGCTGTCTCCGACCATGAGCGCCTCATTTGGCGGGACGCCGAGTCTTCCGAGCATCATCTTGGCCATCGGCTTCCCGGGTTTCCCGCAGACGTAGGGTTTGCGGTTTGCGGCATACGCGATGGATGCGGCAATCGCCCCGGCTACCGGGACGAGCCGGTCTTCCCTGTTTGCGGTTCGGTCGCCGTTCATCGCGATGAACCCAGCCCCGTCGTAGCGTATGAACGCGAACGCCTTCTTGAGTTTATCATAAGTGAAACCCTCGTCCATGCCGACGACGACGTAGTCCGGGCGCTCCCGAACAATCTTGTGGCCGGCGAGTGCAAGCTCCCGTTTGAGCCCGCTACTCCCAATGACGTATACTCTGCTTGGCCCGTGCTTCTTCTTGAGGTACTCTGCCGTCACATACCCTGAAGTGATGACCTCTTCAAGCGCGGCTGGAATGCTCGTGCGCGCGAGCTTTGCGACGTACTCATCTCGCGATTTGGAGTCGTTGTTTGTGAGAAAGAGGATGCGTTTCCCGATACTTCTTAAGCGTCCTACGGCTTTGTCGGCGCCTTGGACGGGCTTTTCACCGTGCCAGAGGACGCCGTCCAAATCAAAGACGAAGGCTTGGAACTCGTCTGCCAGTGCCATACACCCCTATTCGCATTCAACGGAAAAAAAGGTCACGCCGACAGGATGCCGCGTTTTTCGCGGAGATACTCCTCAAGGCTTACGCGCAAGTGCGATGAGGAAGATTCTGCGTCTGCCTATCCCCACAACGTACGCTCCATGATGGCGGGTTGCGGTATCTGTCTCTCCTAGCTTTGGTAGACGTACCGTATCACGTCCATGGTCGTGATGATTCCGGAAAGCCTGCCGCTGTCAATGACAGGGAAACCGCCGAGGTTCGTTTCCTTGATGAGGCAGATGACGTCGCCGAGGTCCTGGCGAGAGTTGACGGACACAACCTCAGCTGACATAATATCTGAGACCCTCACACTCAGGTTTTCCTCCGCCTGCACGCCCCTGAACTCGCCTTTCGACAGGAACCGGAGGACGTCGAATTGGGTTACGATACCGACGACCTTGTCTTCGCGCAGAACGGGAAGCCGCCGCAACTTATTACGTACCATAATCTTCGAGACGTCTGCGAGCATCATTCCCGGGGTGGCCGTGACGCACTCCTCCCGCATGACGTCCCCGACGGTAACGCCGACGTCGTCTGTCGTCGGGAGCACATCGCGTTCGGTCACGATAGCCAATATTTTGCGCGACTCCTCGTCGTCGACGATGGGCACAATACTCGTCCTCCGCGCAAGCATCAGCTGGACGGCGTCCTCGACGGAAGCCTTCTTATCAAGGAAAACAGCGGGAGCCATGATTCTGCTGATGGGAGCATTGATTGCGGACAGGAAGTTGCCTTTGAACTCCTTGACGATGATGTTGTACTTCTCCCCCCCGCCGAGGAAGTCGATGATGTCCATCGCCTTGGCCGTCCCCTCGAGACGTCCCGTCCCGGCGTTCGTTACGGGGATGCGCCTGAAGTCGTGCTCCTGCATGAGCGTTGCAACATTCTTGATGGAATTGCCGGGGTGCGTCGAGACGACGTTCTTCTCGGCGATTATCATGACGTCGCCATTCTTCCTCCGTACGCGCTGCTTCTGCTTGAACTCCTTCTGGCCTCTCTCCTGTGAGCTGTGCCTGATGTGGCCGTGCACGTCAGAGTACTTGCCGTGATCTATGTTCAATGTGATTCACCTCCTCGGATGCTTGCTAGAACGACGTTATCCACCATGCACAATCTTGCATATTTTTCTGGTGATTGCGACTCTATCTTCAGCCTGGAACACGTTCCTGCCGATGGAGACGCCGTGCGCCCCGCAGTCAATGGCGTCCTCAATCATCTTTAGGAGCGACTCCTCGCTGTCAATCTTCGGGCCTCCGGCGATGACGATGGGGGCTGGGCAGCCTTCGACGACTTCCTTGAAGCTCTTTTTGTCTCCGGTGTAGACTGTCTTGACGAGGTCTGCGCCGAGCTCTGCCCCGGCGCGGGCTGCTATTTTCACGTATTTGGCGTCGTGGCTGTTCTTGATTTCCTTCCCGCGCGGGTACATCATGGCGAGAAGCGGTATTCCGAATTTCTCGCATTCCGCCGACACCAGCCCGAAATCCTTGAGCATCTGGGCCTCGTTTTCAGCTCCGACGTTGATGTGGATTGAGACTGCGTCAGCGCCGAGTTTGACGGCCTCCTTGACCGTGCACACGAGCACCTTGTTGTTGGGGTCGGGCCCGAGGCTTGTGCCTGCCGAAAGATGGATGATGAGGCCAATGTCTGAGCCGTAGCCGCGGTGGCCGTACTGCACCATCCCCTTGTGGATGAGGACTGCGTCTGCTCCGCCCTGAGCCACGTCGTTTATAGTCTTCGGCAGGTCCTCGAGCCCTGCGATGGGCCCCACGGTGACGCCGTGGTCAAGCGGCACAATAACCGTGTTACCGCTCTTCCTGTCGATTATCCTCTCAAGCCTTATTTTCTTGCCGATCATCTTGGATTTAAACTATTCGTGTAGGATATTTAAAAGCATTCAAACTGAAGGAAATGCTTATAAAAAATTTTGGGGGTGCCTTGCAACCCCCGTTTACTCCCGCCTAACCTATGTCGAATTCTATGTTGACGCTGCTCTGTATTGTAACCTTCTGCGGGGAGACCAGTGTGGAAGACTCCATTGCCGAATACCCCGCGTAGTATGGGTTGCTGTCCTCACAGGAGGAAGTGTATGGCCCATAGTAGTTGGTTTCCTGGAAGCTTGCGATTTTCCCGATTTTCAGCCCGAGGCTTGCGGCTATGCCTCCAGCCTTCTTTTTTCCGTCTTCGATGGCTGCGGTTAAAAGCCGGTCTTTCACATCCTTCTCGGTCTGGTTAGTCAGGCAGAAGCGTACTGAGTTGACTCCGTTTGCTCCTGCGTCAACGGCGGCGTCCACTATCTTGCCGACTGCCTCGCCCAATTTGGCTGAGGTACTGCTTGTGCCTGTGGCAGTGACCTTTAGTCTCTGCCTCATCTGATAGCCGGCGCTTGATTTTTCCTCAGACTCGACGTCATACCCGCCGTACCAATCTGTTTTTTCGGAGAGGTAATAGTCTCCCGTCTCTATGTCCTGCCCTTTGACCCCATACTCTTTGAGTGCGGCAATCACCTTGTCGGATACCTCCCTGTTCTGGTCTTTAGTACCCTCAGCGGTTTCATTTTCGGTGACAACCTCCAAATACACTACAACCTTGTCTGGGTCGACAGCCTGTTCTGCGTTTCCGGTCACAGTCAGACCGGTCATGTACCTTATGACTTTTGTGCTATTGTCTGCATACACGTTAACAACCGGCGGCGCCGGCTTATTCAGGGCAGTCACAACCAGTAAGGCAGCAACAAGCCCCAGTATGCTAACAACCGTCAAAACACCAGATTTATCATCCATCATAACACCTCCAATAGAATGCTTGTTAGATATTCAACTAGCCTATAAAAACCTGACTTATTCAGGAGTCTGCTTTTCCTTCGGCTAAAACGTCGTGCCTGTGTATGCTCTCCTGCGACACCACCTTCGCGTGAATACTTACACCCTTAAGTTTTTTGCTTGCGTAATCAAGAATCTCCCTGCACACATCCTCCACGAACTTCGGGTTCGCGTGCATTCGCTCGACGACTTCGGTTTCGTCCGGCGTCTTAAGCAGCGTGTACGCCGGGCTTGAGAAGGACTGCTCGCACACCTCGATGAGCGATTCTAAAGATACGTTGTCTGCAATATCCCCTTCGACGGTCAATTCAGCGACGGCGCGCTGGATGTGCGGTTTCCCGCCCGTGTTCTTCATGCTGTGCGGGCAGACGGTGTTCCCGATGACGCGGACTTTCAGCTTCTTCCGGAATTTCCCGTCATCCTTGACGACGGTCACCGAGACGTCGTGAGTCTCCATGGAGCGCCTGCGCGTCTTCGGCGTAAGCCGCGCAACCACCAGCTCGGTGTCGAAGGTGACCTCACCGTGCTTGTAAGTGTGTTTAGTTCCCAGCCGCTCCAGTATCCTCCGTTCCAATTCCTCAAGGCTTCCGTAAACCTTATCGGACTCCTCCCCGATGGACTCGGTTATCGCCTCAACGAGGCGCGAGAGGTGCGCTCCTTTGCGCTCCCGCGGGAGGTCGACAGTAAGCTGTATGCGGGGGATGAACTTGTATTTGTGCCCTCCCCACCGCGTCTGGACGAGCGTCCGAAGGTTTGTGACTCCGACCTTGTCCAATCCCACATTGATGTCCGGTTGCATGTCCTGCGTGTCTTTTCTCGTCATCTACTTCACCCCGATTATCTTGTGCAATTGCGGGAGCACCCGCGCGTTAATCTTCTCCCCGAGCACTCTCCCTGCAAGCCAGGCAAGCTTTGATGCGTCGGCAGGCTGCAGAAAAACCTCAACGGGCGACTTCTCGATTATTCCTTTGGCGTAGTCGAGGTCTTCCTCGTCTGCGACGACCACCTTCACGTAGTCGCAGGGCCGAAGCCTTGGCAGAATCGTCTCGTCGCTTTTCTCGCCGGAGCTCGGCGGCTTCATGTCGCAGGCGACGTGGTCGACCTCGCGGAACACCGCGACATCATAGATGCTGCCGTTGGTTTCAAGCGTGATCCAACGTCCGTCCTCCTTGAGAGCGCGGACAAGCTTAAGAAGCTCGTCTGCCTGCAGCAGCGGCTCACCGCCCGTGATGCAGACGGCATCGAGGCCGTGGGAGCGCACTTTCCCCACTACCTCCTCAACGCTCGAGTCCTCGCCCCCCTCCCAGCTGTCTTTGGTGTCGCACCAGTGGCAGCGCATGTTGCAGCCGGCAAGGCGGACGAACACCGTCGGCTCGCCGATGAACTTCCCCTCCCCCTGGATGCTTGCGAAAACTTCAACCACCTTCATCTTCCACCATCGCCTTGAGTTTTTCTATCTCGTATTCCACCTGCAGGTTCTTCGCGATTGCCGCGGAGTGCCGGTACTGCTTGAGGGCGCCCTTCAGGTCGCCATTGTTTTCAAGAATCATCGCGTAGACATGGTAGTCGACGCTGTCTTCGGGCTCAAGAGAGAGGGCTTTTTTGATGTTTTTCAGCGCCTCCCAGTGTTTTCCTTTCTGGGAGAGGGCGAGCCCCACTCCACAGTAGCTTTTCGCGTCCTTTGGGTTGAGCTTTATCGCCTTCCTGAAGTACCGTATCGTCTTGTCGAGGTCTCCCCTCCGCCCGTACATCCTCCCTGCGCCGTAGCATGCTTCAGCGTGCGCGGGGTCGAGTTTGAGCGCCTGCAGGTAGTACTTTACGGCTGCCTCGTGTTTCTCGTCCTCGATTGCGACCGCGTAGCGGAAGAAGACGTCTGCGTTCTTCCTGCCGCCGGTCGAAACCATCCGGTAGTACTCGCGCGCTTCGGCTTCGTCGCCGCGCGCAAATAGTATGTCGGCTCGTTTGAGCGCCTCCTCGGCCGTGATTTTCAGTTCGGGATTCTTCCTCGTCATTTCCTCTTCACAACCACCATGAACTGTCCGAATCTGCCGAACACCGGGCGCTCAGGCAGTTTCCTGTGTTCAACTACATTGTAATCACGGAATATTCCGCCGAGCCAGTCCCCTTCAGTATAGTAGTAAGTCTCAATATCCAACCCGCGATGCTCCTCCACCTGTTGTTCGGTGAACAATGGCATGCTCGCGAAAACTACGGGGGCGACTTCGAGTTGCAGGTCGACGAGCTTTCCTATCTTGTCCTTTGGGAAGTGTTCTAGCACGCCCCCGGAGCTTACGGCGTTGAAGGAGTCTTTGCCGAATTTTTCGACTATGTCGAAGAAGTCTGCTTGAACGAACGCGATGTCCTTCCCGTAGCTCCGCGCGTTCTCCTCGGCTGCCGCAAGCACCCGCTCGTCGCGGTCGAAGGCGGTGACCTTGAAGTGGTGGGAAAGCGGTATGGCTGTGTATCCCGGCCCGCAGGCCGCCTCAAGGATGCGGCTGCCTTCGCGTATGTGCCGCAGGTAAATCGGCAGGTCTTCCTCCACTGCCTTCCTCGCCTGTGCGTAGGATTCGTCAGTCAAACAGAGCTTGCCGTCCTCCCTGAAGCGCTTAAACCAGTCTCCCATCATTTTTCGTATGCAACCGGGTCTTCCGTCCCAGCCTCCTCGAATCCCTTAAGCCTCAGCACACAAGAATCGCAGCGGCCGCACGCTTTCACGCCCCCGCTGTAGCAGCTTCTCGTAAGCTCGAAGGGGACGGAAAGCTCCCCTCCCTTCTCGATTATCTGCTTTTTGTTAAGGCTTATGAGCGGCGCCTGTATCCTGATGGGCTTGCCTTCGATGGCTCGTTTGGTTGCGAGGTCTGCCATCTTCTGGAAGGCGTGGATGAACTGCGGCCGGCAGTCCGGGTAGCCGCTGTAGTCGAGGCAGTGGGCGCCGACGTATATTTCATCCGCGTCAACGGTCTCCGCATAGGCGAGCGCTATCGAGAGCATGATGGCGTTTCGGGCTGGGACGTAGGTGTCTGGTATCCCGCTTGAGGCTATCTCTTCAGGGCTCCTGTTTTTCGGGACCGCAATGGTTTCGTCCGTGAGCGCCGACCCTCCGAATGATGCGATATTCAGGCTCACTATCTTGTGTTCGACGGCGCCGAGCGCCTTCGCGATTTTTTTCGCGGACTCTGTTTCACGCTTATGCCGTTGCCCGTAGTCGACGGTCAGCGCATATACCATGCGTCCCCGCTTTTTTGCGATGTATGCCGTCACCGTCGAATCAAGCCCCCCAGAGAGGAGGACAACAGCCTTCCTTATTCCCGCGTCTTTTCGACCCATTTCGCGTGCCCCTCCCAAATCCGTATCGCATGGAGTTTCATCCTGCCTTCAAGGCGCTTCCAAATCCATTCGAGGATGTTTTCTGCGGTTGGGTTGTCCACGAGCTTGTTTAAGTCTTGGTGGTCGAGTTTCGATAGGATTTCGTCGGCCACGATTTCTTTCAGCTGGTTGAAGTCGAGCACCAGCCCGTCTTTCCTGATGTCTCCGCATGCTTCAACGTCGAGGCGGTACGTGTGCCCGTGCAATCTCTCGCATTTCCCCTGATAGTCCGGCAGAAAATGTGCCGCGTCAAAGTAGAAGGTTCTCCCGACTATCATCCTGTCTTAGCCTCCTCATTCAGTCTTCCGTGTCGTTTGTCTATTTCGTCGAGCTGGTCTAGGAGTTTCCTGCATGCGGTGCGTATGGCGTCTGAGAGGTTTACGAATTTTTTGTTGTCTCCGATATGCTCGCGCAGGTCGTCGAGGATTTCCTGCGGCATGTCGACGCTTATTTTAGGCATATATTACACCAGTATTATCAGAGTAATACTCTGGTAATACGAGTATTTAAAAGCCTAAACCTAATCTATTTCAGGTGGGTGATGGTGGTCAACTGGAAAGACCTCGTTCTCGAGAAGATAGGCTCCGAAGAGCACGGCATCACAAAACAGTCCCTACACACGTCTGTCAACAAAAAAACCAAAGTCAGCAGCAAAAACCTAGGCAACTTCATCGACTGCCTCATCGGGTGGGGCATCATCGAAGCTTTCAAGGCGGGAAGCCATAAAAAGTACAGGCTCCACACACCCAAGATGGCCAAGGAGAAAGGCGACAAGAACGCGGTCGTCTTCGGCATCAAAGTCCCCCTCCACAAACTCAAGGACGCCGCCTACGACGCATACCGGATGAAAAGCTACACAACAGACGACATACACGTCCGAGAATTCCTCCCGCACGAAGAAGAAAACCTCATGATAAAAATCGCGCTCCTCGACCACATCGAAGAACAACTGAGGCTCAACTACCCGCAAGCCGCCATCGAACGCAAAAACAAGCTCACGGTCGAAGTGAACTAATTTTTATGCTCAAAAATTCTATAACTAACGAGAGAGTGGTCTCGCACACAACGTAAAATAACTACTCTCGCAGGAACCGCGTGAGCCAAACGGTGATCGCGGCATCCGATGGCGAGAAAATATGTTAATGCGATTCAGAACCACTCTCTCACCCCGAACCCCTTTCTTTGAACCCTTTTTCTTTCTTAGGAAGAAAGAAAAAGCGTTCACGGAAAAAGAAAGAAAGGTGTTTCATGCTCGGAAATCCCAAAGGATTTCCGGCACGCGGAAACGCGAAAGCGTTTCCTAGCGTCCCCAAAAAGAAAGAAGTTTATGCTGCTACCCCCCATATCAACCAACACTCACTTTCCACGCATGCCAGACCCAAACTCAGAACATCAAAGAAAACAGAACTTAAATAAAACAAAACCGTAATACTAAAACCTACGCTCCCGTAGTGTAGTCCGGTCCATCATATCGGCCTTTCGAAGAACCCTTTTTCTTTCTTAAAAAGAAAGAAAAAGTGTTTCATCCCAAAAAGAAAGAAGCCAAAGATGAAACAGGTTCTGATGTTAGCCGACGACCCGGGTTCGAATCCCGGCGGGAGCAAACCTTTAAGAAAGGTT
>CAZJQY010000010.1:0-11366 GCA_964548095.1 uncultured archaeon | reverse complement strand
CGGCAAACTATCGGTGAAACTAGGGAGCGCGAAAGTGGAAGTGGGCGAGAGCGTGAAAATTACCGTCCTGGACGAGGAGACCGGCTCGAAAGTATACGGGGAAATCCAGGTCACCCAGCCCGACGGAACCCGCTCGACCGTGTCAAAAGACGAGTACGACTACGTGCCCCAGAACTCCGGAACCCACAGCATTGTGGTCTCCAAGGAAAACTACGCATCAGCTTCAGCAACCCTTGAGGTAAGCTTGAAGTCAATCGTATTCGGCCTCGCCTTCGACGGCAGCAGCCTGAAAATCACGGCGTCCTCAGGCGGAAGCCCCGCAGAGAACGTAACGTTGGCAGTGAAAACGCCGGCAGGCGAAGAAAAAGAGGTCGTCACCGACAGAGACGGCGTAGCCCTCGTCAAAGCAGACGCCTCAGGCGACTACTCAGTCTCAACACGAGACGTAAACTACGAGAGCGGCACCGTCACCAAAACAAAAAAGGGAATCACCTCCTACCTATGGTGGATAATCCTCATCCTGCTCGCCCTCCTCTTCCTCATCCTCATCATCGGGGTGGGGATATTCCACTGGCACTTCAGCAGGAAGAAAGGCAAGTACGAGCGGGACGGGAAGTCGAGCCTCAATTGACTTATAAATGATTAGCCTCTCAACGAACGTCCTCGGGGCGTTCGCACTCAAAAACGGGAGAATCATAGCCTACGAGCGCTTCCCCGAGAATCCCGGCGAAACAGCGCAGATACTCGCCAAAACAAGAGACGACATCTGCGAGCACGAGCAACGACTCCTCACAAAGCTCATCGCCTCAGGAACCAAGGATTTCGCAGTCGACAACCCCAACCGATTCTACGGGCTCCCGCTCAACGCGTCCTTCACCCTAGACGAAAACCCGCTCGACGTCTTCACCATCGCCCAAGAAATGGGCGTCGACCGGCGGAAGGTGCAGGAACTCATCTACACCATCAACCTCGAGTCAACCAAAACCGAGCTCGCCGCCCCAGACCGCGACCAGCTCGCCATCCAGGCTGTGAAATCCTTAGACGAGCTCGAGGACGAGATAAACACGCTCTCCGAGCGCCTCAGGGAATGGTATTCCATGCATTTCCCGGAACTAAACCACATCGTCGTACGCCATGAAATCTACGCGCGGCTCATCTCAGAAGCCGGCAACAGGGCGAGTATGGGAGACGTCAAGTGCGGGCTCGACCAAGACTTCCAGAAGAAAATCGCCGAATCCGCCGAAACATCATTCGGCTTCGACATAACCGAGGCTGACGCACGCATACTCCAAACACAAGCAGCCTCCATTCTATCGTTGACTGAGACCAAAAGGCAGGTCGAATCATACCTTGAGGAGCTCATGAAAGAGATTGCGCCGAACATAACGTGCCTGCTTGAGCCGCAGCTTGCCGCACGGCTTATCGCGCAGGCGGGAAGCCTCGGAAAGCTCTCCAGGATGCCTTCCGGGACCATACAGATTCTCGGCGCCGAAGATGCGTTCTTCAGGTTCCTCAAAAGCGGGGACAGACCCCCCAAACACGGCATCATATTCAATTATCCTGCGATACGGGGGTCCCCAAAGCACGTCCGCGGGAAAATCGCGCGGACACTTTCCGCGAAAATCGCAATCGCTGCGAAGACTGACGCCTTCCATGGTGCCTTCATCGGGGAGAAACTGAAGCAGCAAATGGAGGCGCGAGTGAAAGCGGTGAAGAAGGGCTCGTAGTCTATTTAAGCTGTGAACCATAATTCTTTACCTGAGAATGCACTGCACACGACTCCTCACCTCTCGATTACTTTGGACGGCATACGTTAGCCTGATACTGCTCCTCAATTCCCCCGCAACCACAGCCCAACACAATGTTTCTGATGAGATATCCTCATACCAAACCGCAGGCATAACCTTCGCCTTAATCTACAATGGGACGGGATTAAGCCCCCTTGAAAGCAAGATTGAAGTATACTTAACCTCCCGGGGTGCGGAAACCTTCGACAAGTACTCTCCATCAGCGTCCGTTGCCACACTCTCAAGCTACGACATCGTCCTACAGGCAGCCCCCCACCTAAGCCAAGCCAAGCTCGACGAACTGGAGGATTTGAACAAAAGCGTTATCCTCATCTATCAGGGCATCGAAAACATCAACAGGTCCCGCTGGAACGACTCCGTCATCACGAACGTGACCGACCTGTCCAACAAGACCTACAAGATTGCCGCCGACGCAGGCCCCACGAGAGGATACCCTGAGAACTCATCATTCACCATCCTCAACGCGAGCGTCGTTAGGCTTGAAGGTTCAGGAAACTACACCAAAAACCTCATATCAACCTACGACTCAAGAATCGTTGTGGCCAGCAAACAACAGGGGACCGGCAAAACCGTCCTCATCGGCTTCAACTTAAGCTCCCACCACGAACTCCGCATCCTCGACAAGGCAATCTACTGGATTAAAGGAAAAAATCCGACCGTCCACCAAAACTCCCGCTACTGCCTCTACAACTGTGCATCACCTGACGTGTGCCGGCCCTGCGGCGACGTCGTCGTCGTCATCGACAACCCGACCAACATCACGCCGCAGGAAAATGCCTCCTACTACAACATCTACACGGCGCACGGAGACATCGTCAACAAACTCGAGTACTCGGAGTTCACCATCGCAAACCTTTCAGCAGTCAAGCTGGTTGTCATCCCCGAAGAAGACAAAATCACCTCGAAGATACCCTACCTGCGCTCAATAAACAAAAGCCTCATGTTCGTCCACCGGGGGGTGTTCGAGGCAGGAAACACCTACTTCGGGGGCACACCAACAGGGCTAATCAACAAGACAAACATCACCAACGGCGACGCCCAGATTGTCAGCGCGAAAAACGGCGAGCCAACCTACGGATACCCTGAGGGAGCCCACCTCTACACGCAAAACGAAAGCCAGCGGGTTCTCGCCGAGGTGCCGGGGTACACGACCTTGGTGACCACAGCCAACGGAAGCCTCATCTCCTACCTAAACGGGAGCTCCAAGGTGGTGTTTTACGGCTTCGACCCGGATGCCTCGCAGAAGACCGAGTGCAACGTCGGCTACCACGGAAGCCTCCTATATCTTCGGGCCGTCCAATGGTCTATCGGAATTTTCAATGTCACGGCCGACCCCCTCCAAAACATAACCTTCATCGCCTACAACAACAACGTCAACAGGCGGTGTTCCGGCAGCCTCACCGACGAGGAGAACGCAGCAGCAACACACCTCATCGCCCGCTACGGGCCAGAAAACGTGACCATCCTCGACCTGTCGCTCGTCAACGCGGCAAACTACACGAGCACGCGCGTAATCATATCCCCCTCAAGCGAGCGCGTAGCCTCCCTCCTCGACGGCTGGGTCACGGCAAACAAAAGTATCATGCTACTCCATGAGGGGGCAGTCGACGTCAACGCGAGCCCGTTCGGTGGAACCTCCGTCTCGGACAACCTTTCGAATGCAGCAGTCATACAAGAAAACGGCAATGGGAGTATCGGATACGGCTACCCCACAAACGCCCTCATCGCCGTACAAAACTATTCCAACACGTCATATCGGTACCTGACAAGCGTCCCCGGCTTCACGAGAATCGCGTCCTACGGCGCAAACGACGTGCTCTCCTCCCGCAGTGCAGGCAACCGAGTCGTCGTCTACGGCTTCAACCCCTATCTCGCAGACTTTGACACCTCCTTCTGCCTCGGCTACCACGGCTGGAAGCTTTTCGACCGAAGCGTTGACTGGCTCCTCTATTCGCTGAATATTACCTCTACAAAAGCGAAAAGAATCGCGATACAATATTACGGGGCGAACGAATCATGGTCCTGCGGCACCGAGCAGGAGCAGAGAGCCTACACGCGACTGGACGCTAAAAACTACTCAACGGGCAACATCAGCAAGGTCGACTTGTCGGTCGCCAACATAACCGACTACACAGATACAGAGCTCGTCATCATCGGCGACAGCTACCGCGTATCCTCCCTCATACCAGTCTGGGAGACAGACAAAAAAGACATGCTCTTCCTCCTCCACGGCACAGCTGACGCGGCAGCCCAATTCGGGGGGACCGTCAGCGTCGACCCCACCAACAACAGCTACGTGAACATAACACGTTCTGTCGTCGGTGAAATCACGATGGGATACGTTGGCGACGTGTACGTGAAGGCAAAGGCATACATAAACACCGATATGAGCATCCAGCGCTTCGTGCACAATCTGAGCAGTTTTACGGTCCTTGCCACAAATGAGAGAGGGGCAAGCGTCCTCTCCTTCAGAAAGCGCCTCGGCTACAATCTCGTCGTCTACACCATGAACCTCACCGACCCAACCAACCCATGCATTGGCTACCACGGTTGGAAGCTTTTCGACCGAAGCGTCGAATGGCTCCTCGGCGAGCTTTCAGTCCCCTCACGAAGCGTGGGCAGAATCGGGCTCGTGGTGAACGCCCTCTACAACGACACAACCCAATGCATCATCCCCGAGGAGAACAAGACGCTCGAGCGCGTGCGCGCACTTAGCAACATCTCGCTCGGCAACATCAACGTGAGCCTCGTCGACGTATCCGAAATATCCGTCGCGGACTTTTCGGGCACAGAAGCGGTCATCGTAACCGACGCAAACGTCGATGCCATCGGAAGCTACTATGAGAGCCTGCTTGAGGGCGCAACATACTACGGGTTCAGCCCGACGGCAGTCCTCATGTTCCAGACTGGCATGGACCGCTACCGCAGGCTCTACAACAAGACCTCCTGCAACTACACCATGCACACGGGCCCCCTCCACGGCCGGATAACGACGACGAACGACCAGAACCGGCTGAAGGAGCTTCCACCCTACGGCTACCCCTACAACACGCGCGTGCAAATTCTAGGGGGCACCAGCACAGCATGCTACTGGTCGACGCTCCCTGAGGGCGAATTCTTCGGGTTTTTGAAAAACGACACTGAAACGGTTACGGAATGGATTGGCGTCGCATCGTCGGTGAAATACAGCGAAAAATTCGTTTTGTTGGGCTACCGGCCCTACGACGCATGGGTCAGCGGTTTCAATGAGTCAAACAATGAATACTATCACGGCTCGAAGATATTCGACAGAAGCCTCCTCTGGCTGCTCGGAGACGAGGTCAGGAAAAACAACACCAAAGACATCGTGCTCATCGTGAACAACAAAAACAGCATACTCTCCCAAGAAAGCTTCGTCCTCAACTGGTCGAGAATACAGTTCACCGACGATAGATTCAGCTTCCTCGACATATCAGACGTCATGTACTACGACACCTGCGGGGCATCCCGGTTCATCGCGGTCACAGGCGACCTCGTATCCGGAATCGTCGACCACTGGGACAACCAGTCGCGGGGAATCGTCTTCATCGGAGAATCACTCTACGATGCGGCCAAGGGGCTTGGAGCATTCACCGAAGGAAAGGTAGACCCCCTTGAAGACGAATATCCCTTCCCCATCTACGGCCAAGTCGTCAACAACTCCTACACCACCATCATCGCAAGCCCCATAAACTCCCATTGGGAGCTCACCAACGAATCCACAGGAGTCTACTCCATCCAGAAAATCGTCTACCTGAACTCAAACTACACCGCCTTGGTTCTACATTCCAACCGGACAGCCGGCGACGACGAAATACTGCTCGCATTAAAAAACACATCAGCTGCCCACGGCATAGTCATGTTCGGAATAAACTCCGCCATAGCAAAAGATACGGGCAAAACATGGGCGCTTTCTTCAATCGAATGGTCGCATGAAAAAGACACGACTCGGCCAAATGTGACGAACGTCGTCATCGCTCCATCAACCTACGCTCCCGGCAACCGCATCATCTTCGATGTCGATGCCGTTGACAACCGGAACTGGAGTGTGTATTCAGTGATGGTGAACTACTCGAAAAACAACGTCAACTGGACTACAGCAGCCCTTTCCCGCATCGTAGACCCAGACTCCTACACATGCAGCCCGAAATCGGGCATGAACCACTGGAACGGCTCCATCGGCCCCTTCAATGAGACTTTTATCGTCTACACCATTATTGCCGTCGACACGACGGGAAACCGGAACGAGACGAATCTGAGATATTACGGTGTCCCAGACACGACGCCACCCTCCATCCACAACATCTGGCTTAGCCCCTACATGCCCAACGCGTCAGACAACGTCACCATCGGATGGAACACCGAAGAGTATTCGAACGCGAGCCTCTCATACCGCGTCAACGGCTCAGGGGGCCCGTGGACTCAACTCCTCGACAGCGAATTCAGGCTGTCCAACCATTCCGTAGACACCGGAAATCACACAGCTAACACAACCTACCAGTACTGGATCCAAGTCTGCGACCTGTCAGGAAACTGCGGCAACGCGACCAACGGCGGGGAATACTACTGGTTCTGCATCGAGCCCGGCTGCGAGAGAGACCCGCCGAACATCACCGCATACTACCCTGCGAATGGTACAATATTCCCCGCCAACACTACGGAGATAACCGTCTTCCTCAACACCAGCGAGTGGGCAGAATGCAGGTACTCAAACACCACGGACACAACCTTCGACCTAATGGCCTACACCTACAATCAAACTTATAACAGAACGCACATGGCCTACCTTGCCATAAAAACCGAGAAATACTACTACATACGATGCAAAGACATGCTCGGAAACAAAAACAACGCAAGCCTCGTACTCTACTACTGGGTCGACTCCCAACCGCCAACCATCACACTGAATTCCCCAACAGATGCCTCCACCCATTCCGGAAGCCTTGTGACATTCAGGTACACTCCACAAGACAACGGGATTATCGGGCGCTGCTCACTCTACACAAACTTCGAAAATTGGGATTCCCCCGCAGCAACAAGCTTAAACGTCTCCAAAGGCGTCCAGAACAACCTCACGTACCGACTATGCGACGGAACCTTCGTATGGAACGTGCAATGCTGGGACAGCGTCAACAACAGCGCGTTCGCCAGCGCCAACTTCACGCTCACAATAAACTCGACGCAACCCATGCTCGTCATCGCAAACGGGGAAGGCGCAGCCAACGGCCAGCTTGACTGGCCCGAGGGAATCGACGTGTTCGGCGACCTCATCTACATCGCGGACAAGGAAAATAACCGATACGAAAAATTCAACAAATACACGGGCGCCTACGCGGGGAAAGTAGGCGGCCCAGAATCGGCTGAAGCAGGCGGCATATTCACGCTCCCCGAGGCAGTCTCAGCATCCTACGTCACCACAACAAACGGCTCACACTACTTCAACGTAACCCAGGTGTATGTCGCAGACACCCAGAACATGCGCGTCCAAGTATTCTACGACGGCAACAACTCCTATACGAGCAACATAACCGGTTTCGACGACCCGAGGGGCGTAAGCGCACGGCGGGGTAAACTCTATGTCGCCGACACCGACAACGACCGGGTGATGGTGTACAACTCAACTAATCTAACCTTCGACTTCAACTTTAGCGCAGGCCTCAACCGGCCGCAAGGAATCACCGCCGACGCAAGCGGCATCTACGTCGCAAACACGGGGAACCACAACGTGCTCGTCTACACCCTCTACGGAAACCTCTTAAACACCCTCGGGACGCAGGGAAGCGGAGCAGGACAGTTCCAAAGCCCCGAAGATGTCGCCGTCGACACCTCAGGAAACATCTACGTCTCAGACACGCTCAACCACCGCATCCAGGTATTCAACACAACGCGAAGCCTCGTGAAGACCTTGGGCTCCTACGGCATCAACTACTCGCAGTTTAATACTCCCGCCGGAGTCGCCGTCGACGAGGAAGACAAACTCTATGTCTCAGACACCGGAAACAGCCGCATACAAATATTCAGCCTCTGCTTCGTCACAACCACCACCACGACAACATCAACATCATCCACATCCTCAACATCAACGACGAGCACGACATCCACCACCACAACATCAACGACGTCGACAACCACAACCCTCCTCAGAGTCGAGGTTGTCTTAAACGAGATTATGCCCCACCCCAATCCAGCAGAACCCGACGACTGGGACTGGGTGGAACTCTACAACAGAGGAAACGTTGACGTGAACATGACGGGATGGGTCCTCGACGACAGCGAAGGCGGCTCCCTCAACTACACAATACCCTCCGGAATCATAACAGCCAACGGATCCACGCGATTCATGCTCATCAACAGCTCAGTCTCAGGCATCAACTTCGACTCAACAGGCGACGTCGTCCGCCTCGTAAACAACACCGGCATCCTCGCCGACAACTTCACGTGGACTGAAGACCCCGGCGTCTCAGTCTCATGGATGCGCTCTCCAGACGGGTGGGGGCCTTGGATTAAGTCGGATTCCGACCATCCGCCGTCCCCTGGCGAAACAAACACCGTAACATTCGCCCAAACCTACGTGTTAGGCTGGAACCTCATTTCAATACCGTTGAGCCTGTAGGGACTCGTAATGTATTTATTCGCACATTCCATATTCCTTTGGGGTTGATTTAACATGTCAGATGACAGGCCTACGTGGGACGAGTACTTCATGAAGATAGCCTACACCGTAGCGGAGCGTGCCACCTGCGATAGGGGGAAGAACGGTTGCGTGATTGCTAAAGACAAGCGCATCCTCTCCACAGGCTATGTTGGCGCGCCGGCTGGCCTCCCCCACTGCGACGAGGCCGGGCACCAGATGAAGACTGTTGAGCATGAGGACGGGACGAAGAGCAGGCACTGCGTCCGCACCTGCCACGCCGAGGAGAACGCGATAGTCCAGGCTGCCAAAGTTGGGGTGTCCGTCGAGGGGGCGGCCCTGTACACGAAGATGACGCCCTGCTACTCCTGCGCCAAGATGATTATAAACGCAGGGATAAAACGCGTGGTCGCCGACAAAGATTATCACGCCTCCAAGGAGTCGAAGACTCTCTTCAAGCAGGCAGGCGTAATCCTCAGCATCAATCACCCCGAAGTCGAATGCTACCAAGACCAGTGCGCGGGCAAATGACGTTGGTTGTCGGATTAGCGGGGAGGATTGCGGCGGGAAAAGGCGAGGCTGCAAAATATCTCTCGGAAAAACGCGGCGCACGAGTCGTTCGGTTCTCGGACATACTCAAAGACGTGCTTGAAGTATTGTCTCTTCCTAACACAAGACCAAACCTTCAGGCGCTCGGCTCGACCTTGCGCGCCAGCTTCGGAGACAGGATACTGGTTGACGCCATGAGAAAAAGAATTGAGAAAACAACACCCCCCATCGTCATCGTAGACGGCGTACGCTACGCAGACGAGGCCGACTTAATCCGCTCTTTCAAGAAAAACACCCTCATCTTCATTGACGCCCCCTTAAAGATACGATACCAGCGGGTTATCACTCGCGGCACGAGAGGCGAAGCCAAGATAACGCTTGAGGAATTCAAGAAGTCAGATGAACAAGAAACAGAAGCAAGCCTTGAAGCAATCAAGAAAACCGCAGACAAAGTCATCGAGAACACAGGCGCCCTCAAGGACTTCTACAGCGCCCTCGACGCAGCCCTTTCTAAACTTAACTGACCAACAACTTCTTGAAGACAAGATACCCCCGCCTCCCGTCGACACGTGACAGCTCCCCAACCAACTGCAGTCCCTCGCCTGCCACAGTCTCCATGTCCTTGGAAACATCCGAAGAAGTCATGCAGACGACACCACCCTCCCGCACCACACGAGAAAGCTGTCGTGCAGCGGTCGCATCCATCGCAGTGTCGAACGTGTTGTTGCATGTCACGACGTCAAAAAACCCATCTGCATACGGAAGCTTCCGTAGGTCTCCCGTCCTCAGATTCCTTACTCCCTCACCAAGACCCCTCCGCACGCAAGCACCCGACAAATCCACACCATACGCGTTAACTCCTCCCTCCTGAAGCGCATGCACGAGACACCCGATACCGCAGCCTGCGTCAAGCGTCCGCATCCCCCGAGCTGCATCAATCCCCTCAACGGGGAGGCGTCCCGAAAGAATGAGCTTTCTTGTCATGGCTTCAGATGGTGTCAAGTGCGTTATCAACCGATGAAGCTCTCCCTGGTGGGGTGTGAATTGGACTCCTGCAACGTCCCAGGTTGCCTCCTCGAATCGCTCTGCATCCCCCAGGGGGACGCGGCCTTTGACATGCTTGATCACAGGCATTTTAGTATCGAATCCAGTTTCTGTTTGTCCCAGGCGAGGAAGTACTCCTGGTTGTGGGGCATCCAGCCTTCGATGTTCAGGATTCCGTGGTATGGTTTAAGCTCTCGCAGCACTGTTTGGAAGTCTATGTTTCCTAGTCCTAGAGGTAAGTGGTTGTCCGTTCCCGTGTTGTCGCTTAAGTGCACGTGTTTTATTTGCTTCTTGAGTTTGCGCGCGTAGGTCTCCGGCGGGGTTCCCGTTGTGTTGGCGTGGGCTACGTCTAAGGTCAATCCCAGCTTCTTTGAGTTGATTTCCTTTAGGACGTGCTGAATCTCCTCTACGTTCACGAGGAGGGGTTTTGATGTGAGCGCCAGGTTCTCAAGGCAGACGAGGACGTTCATTCCCTCTGTCTTTGTGATAATCTTGTCGATGTTTTTCACCATATTCTTGATGGCATCCTCTCTCCTGAAGAACCTGGAAACAACTTTTCCGGGATGCACGACCACGATGGAAGAGCCGATATACTCTCCGACTTTCACGCAATCCCACGTCTGCCGCACGGTTTCCTTGACAACGCCGGCGTTGTATGAGGCGATGTTTAAGTTGTGGAATGGGGCGTGGAGCGTTGACATCAACCCGAAGTTTTCGAGCGTCTTTCTGATGACTCGTGCTGTGGCGTAGGCTCTGGTGGTCCCCCACGTTTTGTAGAGCGGCTGGTCGCAGAGGAATTCCACGCTGTCGAATCCGAGTTCAGCTATCTTTTGGATGGCGTGGGGTATGTTCAGGTTCGTGTAATCCCAGAAGATATGGGCTGATGCACCAGTTTTCACGTAAAAATTACGGGTTTTGACGTTTATATACATTTTTAAATACATATTCTCATAAGCTATCGTCATAATGATGATAATATCATGGTTTGGGTATCATAATGGGTAAAAACAAACAGCTTGAAAGAGCCGAAAACCATATTTTCTCTACAGGATTATCTGACGCAGGTTCAGTGTTAGCAAGAGAGAATATGAAGTACGGTATTGCAAAGATTCATAGCCTACAATCTTGCTATGGGACAGAACCTAACGCAATTTTTATCTCAGCGCCAGATGAGAGCCCAAACAAGAGCAGAATCTCATGGGCCAGCGGAATGAGCAAAGGCGGAAAACTCGTCTGGGGCGACGGCAAAGAAAAGCTCCTCATCCTCGACGGGAGGCCCGCCGTCTGCGGCATGCTCGTTGGAGGCCTCGACAGGC
>CAZJQY010000009.1:0-11396 GCA_964548095.1 uncultured archaeon | reverse complement strand
GTTGCGGTAAGACTCCTCCAGCTGAGGAGTCACGCAAGAAACACCCCGAAAGCCCCGGCGAAAAAAATCATCGACCCATTGAAAGTGGACGTCCTACTCAAATACAAGAAGATCCCGAAAAAAGACGTCACCATACGCGAGTATTACAGGCTGGTCGCTAGTTTAGGCGGGTTCTTAGGCAGAAAATCAGATGGAGAACCAGGATGGCAGACACTATGGTTTGGCGAAGTAAAGCTTACGATGATGGTAGAAGGTGCAAGAATAGCACTTGAGGAGGGCTATTAGATATGGGTAAAGACAAGGTCAATAGACTGGTGGAAAAGTCCTAATTTTTAAAGCATCGTGCAGTATAATATAGTCTACTTTCAAGAGAAGATGAAGTTCCCTGAGAAAATCAAGACCTTCTGCAGGAAATGTGGGGCACACACGGAGCACACAGTCCGCCAAGACCGTAAGGGGAAAGAGCGGACCATGAACCGCGGCAGAAGAAAGTACGAGGAAGTGAAGAAAGGTTACGGTGGTTCCCCGAGGACGCCGAAGAAGGAGGTCCACAAGGTCGGGAAACGCGTGGTGCTGCTGCTCAAGTGCGCGACCTGCGGGTCCAAGCACCAGCGCAGATACGATGCCCGGACGAAGAAGGCCGTTGAGGTGGCAAGTTAGATGAAAAACACGAAGTCTAGGTTCCTTAAGGTGCGTTGCGGCGACTGCGGGAACGAGCAGGTCATCTTCGGGTGCGGCGCATCCCAGGTGAAGTGCCTTGTATGCGACAAGGTCATCGCCGAATCCACGGGCGGGAAAACAAACGTAAAGACGCAGATTCTCGCAGTCCTCGACAAGGACCTGTAAGCTGCCTGTATTAAAGCTTCCCCTCCCAGGATTAGTTCATGGAAGCATTCGAGTTCCTCGACCATACTGCTGACCTGAAGTTTCGCGCCTATGGGAGGAGCCTTGAGGAGTGTCTTACGAACGCCGCGAAAGCCCTCGCCCGCGCATTCGTCGGCGAGCAGCAGCTTGAGCCCCGGGCCGAGAAGAGAATCTCTGTCTCCGCTGAATCCCTCGAAGTCCTCGTCCACCACTTTCTATCGGAGCTCATCTACTTTTTCGCAACAGAGCAGTATGTCGCGGTTAAGGTGACATCGCTTTCGGTTCGCGGAGAAGGCAGGTACGTTCTTAAGGCACGCGTTTTGGGGGGAGTCCTAGATTTCTCGAAACACCATGTGGAGACTGAGGTCAAGGCAGTGACCTACCACGACATGAAGGTCGCAGAAGAAGGCGGTTGGTGGGTGATTCAGGTCGTCTGCGACATCTAAGACATCGCCCGGACAAGCCAGCCTTTCGCATCAGAGACGATGGCATCCAACGCTTCCTTGGTTCTTCCTTCGGCGGTTATCCTGAAGTAGGGCTCCGTGCCGGAGGGGCGCAACAGCACCCACGCGTTCTCGCGAGCAATGCGGATGCCATCGACATCTGAGTAGTCTTCTGTGATGACGTGTGTGAGCTTCTGAAGCGTCCCCTCCTTCCGCTCGTTTTCGCACGGGATTTTAAGCCGCGCCATGGGATACGACTTAATCTCGGAGAGGCGCTCATAGAATACGCCGTCTGCGACGAGCTTGACGGCCTTCGCCGCGGCGGTTATTCCGTCCGGGAAGAGGTGCACGTCAGGGAATATGTAGGTGCCGGAGGGTTCGCCACCAAAGTCGGCTTTATTCTCACGGATTGCCTCCGCAACCCAGACATCCCCGACCCGGGTTCGGACGACGCGTTTGCAGACGTCTTCGATGCGCATCGAGGCGTCCACTGTAGTGACTACGGTGTCCAGCCCGTACGCTAGGACTGAGAGGAACGAGTCCCACTCAACGAGCCGGCCGTGACAGTTGATGGCGCAGGTGCGGTCCGCGTCCCCGTCATGAGCCAAGGCTATATCGTAGCCTCCGCTTCCGACGAGCTTGCACGTTTCCGCAAGGTTTTCGGCGGTGGGCTCGAGGCCGTGGGGGAACCTTCCGTCCCGGTTCGTGTTTATCGGAGTGACCTCGCAGCCCATGCGTTTAAGAAGTATCGGCGTGATGGTCGAGCCAGCGCCTCCCGCGCAGTCGACGAGCACCCGGACACCGGACGCACCCCCGACCTTGCGCGTGATGAGCCGTATGTGCCGCTCGATGTAGTCCTCCTTGCGCGCGGAACCGGCGCCGGCCTCTGAAAACGTTCGTTCGGAAAAAACCTTCTCAAGCCGCATCTCCTCCTCCGGCCGGAATGCACCCCGCCTGTTCCAGAACTTGAATCCGTTGTAGTCTGGGGGGTTGTGGGAGGCGGTCACCATGACCCCTGTCCCGTATTCGGCTGTCGCAACGCCGACCGTGGGCGTTGGGACAACACCCAACTCGACGACATCCCTGCCGGCTGATAGGACTCCCGAAACGAACGCGCTCTCAAGAAGAGGGCCGGATGCACGGGTGTCCCTGCCAACTGCGACAGATGCGTCTTTCGAGTAGGCACCAAGCGCCCTCCCCAAGTTCACGCAAAACTCGATGGGGAGCTCAGACACCTTCCTTCGGATGCCTGATGTGCCGAACAAGCGGGCCATGGCTTAAGAAACCGATTAGATTTTTAGGGACATGATTCGCGCGAGCAACGCCTCAAGCTGGATGCGCTCGTTCGCGCCTTCGACGAGGGTGAAGTTCGCCTCCCCTATGCGGTCGATGATGTTCACCTTCGTCTTGTCGTCGACAGATAGGTTGAAGACTTCCTTGTTCATCTGGACGAGGATGTCTTCCCCGGAAAGCCCGTAGGATACGAGCAACTTATCGAGGAGGTTTCGCGCGTCAAGGAACTTGCCGGCAAGCGAAAGCTCGATGAGGGTCTTCACCTCCTCGGGGCGAGCCTGAGAGGCGATTGAGTAGACGTTCTTGTCATCAACCGTCCCCAACGCCGCAGCGGACTGCAGGATGTTGATGGCATGGCGGACGTCCCCTTCTGCGACGTAGAGGATTGCCTCGATGCCCGCCTCCGTGAAGTGAACTTTCTCGTGCTTGAGGATATCCTTCAGGCGCTCCCCTATTGACTCCTTTTTCAGGCGCTTGAACCGGAATATGGAGCAGCGGGACTGGATTGGCTCGATGATTTTTGAGGAGTAGTTGCAGGATAGGATGAACCGGCAGGTCTGGGAGTAGCTTTCCATCGTCCGGCGCAGGGCGTTTTGGGCATCCCCAGTCAACGCGTCAGCCTCGTCGAGGAAGATTATCTTGAAGGTGCCATGGAGGGGTCGGGTTCGCGCGAAATTCTTGATTTTCACGCGCACGACGTCGATGCCGCGCTCATCTGATGCGTTCAATTCGAGCCAATCGTGGCTTATGTCGCCGAAGAATTCTGTCGCCATGCACAAGGCGGCGGTCGTCTTCCCGGTCCCCGCCGGCCCGGCTAAGAGGAGATGCGGCATCGACTTCTCCTTCACGTAGGCTGAAAGCCTTGAGACGATGTCGTCTTGACCGATGATTTCGGAAAGCTTCTTCGGCCGGTACTTCTCAGTCCAAGGAAGTTCCATACGGAAATATTAGGAGAACGACTTTAAAACATGCATCACCAGTACTGGTTTTTCATGAACTCGCGCAGGAGCACAGTCGCATACGAGCCCTTCGGGAGCTTAAACGAGACCGTCGCCTTGCGCCTGCGGGGGTTTGCGTCGTCGGCAGACACCGCGCAGACTTTGAAGTCGTGAACTGGTACAAAACAGTCCCGGAAGCTTCCTTCCGAACCCGCCAGCGCGTAC
This sequence comes from uncultured archaeon, assembly GCA_964548095.1. GTDB lineage: Archaea > Altiarchaeota > Altiarchaeia > IMC4 > SCGC-AAA252-I15 > SCGC-AAA252-I15. The sequence continues at coordinate 7,633 of CAZJQY010000009.1, read as the reverse complement.
TCCTTCACCCTGAAGTCCTCCAAGGCGATTCCCTCTTCCGCGAGAATCTTCGCGCTCACCTCATCCACCGTGCTGCCGTAGCCGACAAGCGGCAGCCGCTCGACGACGTAACCTTCCATGATGCACTCGGAGAGCGCCCTGTTGAAGACGTAGGATTGGAAGGCGTGCACGAACATGGACGTAAGGTTCCTCGGAAGCCTCCTGAAGGCGCCGCGGAAATCGCCGGGACGCTCGACCACGTGGTTTAAGAGCGCAAGCTCGTAGCCGAGGTTTTTGGGAAACTCCCTAAGTGCGGCTTTCACATCCCGGGTTTCAAGAAGCCGCTGCCGCGCCTCCCGCGCCTTCTCGTCTTCTAGGGGCGAGGCATCGGTTAGGTAAGTGTAGAACGCCCCCTCGAAGTCTCCGAGCAGAAACTTTTTTCCGACGCGATGCGTTATAGGCCGCGCGATTCCGAAGCGCTGGAGGCCGAAAAAGTTCGGGAAGCCGCCTGAAAGTTCTCCGAGCGTTTTTTTGATGCCGCATCTTACATCGTCCTCCTCCAACGCGACGTCCCGAACGGTTATGGTGAACTGGTTCCCCCACAGGCTTCCGAGCTTGACGGGCTCGTCGGCGTAGGAAAAGTCTTTGAGCGTTAAGTCTTTTAGTCGGATTGCGGAAAGCTCTCCGGGGGGGACGTTTGCCGCCGAGACCCGCTGGGCTGTGACGGCGTGCTTGTCTTTCGTGCCGGCATAGGAGAGCCTGTTCTGGCTTACGCCGAGGGAGCGCGCAATCTCCTTCGCCGCGCGCATGGTGTCCCAGTTCTTCTTCACGAGCGTGAAATGCGTGAATCCTCCGGGGGTTGCGTCGCATGGGAGGGCGGAGTCGATGCCGGCCAAAAGCCCCTCCGGGGTTACCTCCTCGACGACAAAATCCTCAGGCGAACGTTTCAGGCTTCCGCCAATACCCGGAGCATGCGAGGCGTAGACTGACAGACCCAGTGAAACCTCAAGGTCTGGGGGTTTTATTCCGGCCATGGTGTAGGTTATATAGTCATCACGTGTGATAAATTACGCATAAATAAAACCACGTCAAGGAGAGGACTTAACGTGCGGTGATAAGCACCCGCAGAACTCCCTCGGGGAGTTCCCTTTCTTTTGATGAAACTTTTCTTTCGGTAAAGAAAAGTTTCTACTATAGTTAAATCGAAGATGGCTTTAAATGAGCTGCAGAAGCAGGTTCTGGACTACGACCGGGCGGCCGGCTGGAGCAACGATAAGGCAAGCCACATCACCCTCCACATCATGGAGGAGCTCGGCGAGGTCGCCCGCCACGTGACTCGGGACGAAGGATACAAGAAGGAGGCTTTCAGCAAGGATGAGCTCGGCCAAGAGCTAACCGACGTCCTCTACCTGACCTTCAAGCTCGCGAACACGTATGGCATAAGCCTCGACGACGAGTGGAAGCTCATGTGGGGGCGGTTTAAGGGGAAGACCAGCAGGACGGGATGACTGGACGTCTAAGCGTTATCCGGGGGCTTGTGGAATACGGAATCGGGGAGATACGGTTGGGGCTTGCGATGCTCAAGGACGTATTCGGCAGGAAGGAAGATGAAGGAAAAGATTGACCCTTGGACGCTTCAGGGGGCTGTGGACTACCAGGGACTTTTGGATGAGTTCGGTATGGAGCCGATGCAGGCTTATAGCGTGACGCACGATGATCTCCGCTACATCAGAAGGGGCGTTGTCTTCGGGCACCGCGACTTCGGGAGGATAGCCAACGCCATGAAGGGGAGCAAGCCGTATGCGATGATGACGGGCCTCATGCCGTCGGGAAAGTTTCATTTCGGCCACAAGATGGTTGCCGACGAAATCATATGGTTTCAGGAGCTGGGTGCTGAGGTCTTCATCTGCGCCGCGGACTTGGAGTCGTACACCATGCGCGACGTCCCGCTCGCAGCCGCCCGCGAGACCGCGGTAAAGGAGTACCTTGAGAACTACCTTGCGCTGGGCCTTGCGCCAAAGAACGTGAACTTCTGGTATCAGACCGACTACCGGACTGAGTACTACCGCCTCCGCGACATGTTCGCAAAGAAGGTGACCTTCAACGAGCTCAAAGCCATCTACGGGGAGCTTTCTCCGGGAAAGATTTTTTCGGCGCTCACGCAGGCCGCAGACATCCTCCACCCGCAGCTTCCAGAGCTTGGGGGGCCGCGTCCGGTCGTCGTCCCGGTTGGGGCGGACCAGGACCCCCACATCCGGCTCACGCGGGACATCGCCTCCCGCTTCGAAGCCGAGTTCCATTTCATTCCGCCTTCAGCCACATTCCACAAGTTCATGGAGGGACTGCAGGGGGGGAAGATGAGCTCATCGGACTCGAAAAGCTACATCGCGCTGACTGATGCACCTGATGAGGCGGCGAAGAAAATCATGGGCGCGAAGACTGGAGGCCGGGCGACTGTGGAAGAGCAGAAGAGGAAGGGTGGCGTCCCAGAGGAATGCATGATTTACGCGATGTACCTTTATCACCTCATAGACGACGACCTCGCGCTCTCAGACATCTACCACGAATGCAAGAAGGGGGCGCTACTCTGCGGCGAAGATAAGAAGCGGTGCGCAGAGCTTGTGAAAAAGTTTCTCGAGGAGCACCAGAAGAAGAAGGCGAAGGTAGCGGATAAAGCGGAAAAACTTGCTGGAAGATGAAGGTAGGTTTCGTCCAGTTTAATCCGGTCTTGGGAGACGTTGACGGGAACATACAGAAGGCTTCTCATCTCTTATCCGGCGTTGACGCAGACCTTATTGTCTTGCCAGAGCTTTTCAACACAGGCTATGCCTTCAGAGGGAGGGATGATGTCGAGCGCGTCGCGGAAGAGGTTCCGGACGGCGAAACGACGAAGGCGCTCATCTCGCTTTCTAAGAGGAAGGACGTATGCATCGTCGCCGGCCTCGCGGAAAAAGACGGCGGAAAGCTGTATAATTCGGCCATTGTCGTAGACAAAAAATTTGTCGGCGCGTACCGGAAGGTGCACCTCTACGCGACAGAAAAGAAATTCTTCGCTCGAGGAGATGAATTCAAAGTTTTTCCAGTACGCGGCATAAAGCTCGGCGTCATGATATGCTTTGACTGGTATTTCCCGGAAAGCATGAGGACGCTCGCCCTTGCCGGCGCAGAACTTATCGCCCACCCCGCGAACTTGGTCATGCCTTACTGCCCAGACGCGATGGTAACCCGCTGCCTCGAAAACAGGGTGTGGGCAGTCACCGCAGACCGAATAGGGAGGGAGGAGAAGCTCTCGTTCATCGGGAGGTCTCAGGTGACCTCCCCGAAAGGCGAAGTAGTCTACCGAGCCTCAGCCGACAAAGAGGAGGTGAAGGTTTTCGCTATCGACATATCCCTCGCCCGCGACAAGAACTTAAACCCCTACAACCATATCTTTGAAGACAGAAAAACAAGCGCATACAAACTATGACAGACCTCATCGTTAATCCGACAGAAAAACTCAATGGCGTGGTCAAAGCACCCCCAAGCAAGAGCTACACTATACGGGCTGTCATAGCTGGGCTGTTGGGTGATGGGGTCTCCAAGATACGCGACCCCTTGTACTCTCTTGACACTAAAGCGGCCATAAAAGTCTCAAAGGATCTCGGCGCGAAGATAGCGAAGAAAAGCTGGGGGCTTGAAGTCAAAGGAACCGGCGGAAAAGTAAGGACTCCTAAAAAAGTTTTGGACACGCTCAACTCCGGCACAACCATACGCATCGCAACCGGCGTCGCAAGCCTGACCTCACAGCCAATAACTCTCACAGGAGACGCAAGCATCAGGAAGCGCCCGATAGGAGAGCTCCTCGACGCCCTACGTCAGCTCGGCGTTGAGTCTTCCTCAAAAAACGGTTTTCCGCCGCACACCGTCAACGGCCCGCTTCATGGGGGAGTGTGCAGGATTCGGGGGGACATAAGCTCCCAGTTCATCTCAAGTCTTCTCATGAGCGCCCCCTACGCGCAGGAGGACACGGTCATTGAGATAACCACTCCCCTGCGGTCGAGACCGTACGTCGACCTCACCTTGAGCGTTCTCGGCAGGTTCGGCGTGCGGGTTGTGAACGAGGGGTATCAGCGCTTCTCCATCCCTTCCGGTCAGGTGTATGCGGCGGCAGACTATACCGTCGAAGGCGACTATTCTTCGGCGGCGTTTCTGCTTGCAGCCGCGGCGGTGACTGAATCTTATGTCACCGTGAAGAATCTTTTTTCCGACTCGAAGCAGGCGGACAAAAAAATCGTTGAGATACTGCGGGCTATGGGGGCTGATGTTGATGTTGGAGTAGATTATGTTAGAGTCCAAGGCAGCGGGGAACTTTCCGGGGTGAAAGCCGACCTCTCGGATTCCCCGGACTTACTCCCGATATGCGCGGTGCTCGGCGCGCTCGCATCGGGGGAGACTGTGTTGCACAATGTCGAGCACGCCCGGCTTAAGGAGTGCGACAGGATTCATGCTATGGCTGTTGAGCTTAAGAAAATGGGGGCACGCATCGAGGAACGGCGCGACGGTCTCATCATCACGGGGGGCATGCTTTCGGGGGGCGCTGTCGTCGACAGCTGGGACGACCACCGCATAGTCATGAGCATGGCAGTCGCGGCCTTGCGCGCGGGGGCTGCGACGACCATCAAGGACAAGGAGGTTGCGGCCGTAACGTTTCCGAATTTTGAGGAAGTGATGCGGACGCTGGGTGCGGGGTTCTGAGTATCAGCCGGTAAAGAAGTGAGGATTATTTTACAATCCTGTTTTTTTCGTTGACGTAGACGATTGACGGCTTGTGGACCTTAAGCTCCCTCTCGTCTACGATGCCGAAGCACATTATGATGAGCTTGTCGCCGACGTTTACGAGTTTCGCCGCCGCGCCGTTCACGCAGACCATACCCGAATTTTTTTTGCCTGCTATGGCGTAGGTGGTGAAGCGTTCGCCGTTTGATAGGTCTCCGACCAGCACCCTCTCATACGGTGCGATGCCCGATGCCTTAAGGAGCGCTTCGTCGATGGTGATGCTTCCCGTGTACTCGACGCTTGCATCCGTCACCGTTGCCCCGTGAATCTTCGCCCTAAGAACCTGACGCAGCATGATTTACACCCCCGTCTCGGCGCACGCCTGCTTGAGGATTGCAACCGAGGTCGCCATCTGCTTCTCCTCCTCTGGGTTCAAGTGCATGGGGATTGGTTTGGCGCCGAACGCGCTCACCTGCGCAAGCGAGCTTACGTAGATGCCATGCTCTTGTGAGTAGACTGACACGGGCAGAATCCGCCGTTTGTCGCCGACGATAGCGCTCACGACCTCGGTTATGGCAACGGCCGGCGCAAAGCAGGTTCCGCCCTTCAGGCGGAGGATGTCAGCGGCGCTCTGCCGCACCCTATCCGCAAGAGTATTGAACTCCTCTCTCGTCATGAGGCCGGACTCCGCGATGGTATGCGTTTGTATAAGGCTCTGTGAGTAGGCCGGAAACATCGAGTCCCCGTGCTCGCCGAGCATCAGAGCCCGGACGTCTTTGGGCGAGATGTTGAGCTCGTCCGCGAGAAGCGAGTTAAAGCGTATTGAATCGAGCATGGTCCCCAAGCCGAAGACCCGCTCATGCTCGAAGCCGCTCACCTTCTGGGCGACGTAAGTCATGACGTCCACGGGATTCGAGACCGCGAGGACGACAGCATTCGGACTGTGCGCCTTAACTTGCTGGGATATGTCTTTGAGTATGCCCGTGTTCTTCTTAAGCAGGTCAAGTCGCGAGTCGCCCGGCTTCCGGGGGACGCCTGCCGTTATGACAACGATGTTTGAGCCCGCCGACGGCGCGTAGTCTGCAGACCCTGAAACACTGACCTTCCTGCCGAACGAGGACATACAGTGCAACAAGTCGAGCGCTTCCCCCTGCGCCCGGTCGGAGGCTACGTCCACCAACACCAGCTCGCTCGCAAGGTTTCGCTCAAGCAGGCAGTAACCGGTAATAGAGCCTACGCGGCCGGCGCCGACGATGCTTACTTTCATGTGCTATCTTATGGGCGTCATCTGTTATAAAGGCTTCCCCCATGCGCGTCCATCGCAACAACCAGCGGGCCGAAGGATGACACCTTAAGCATCCACACCGCCTCCGGCGCGCTCAAGTCAAGCCAGAAGACGCCTGCGACGCCCTCGATTTTGTCTGCGGCAAGCACTCCCGCGCCGCCGGTATATGCGAGGTAGACGCAACCTTCCTTTTGCAGGGTGCTGGAGACTGCTTCGCTCATGCCTCCCTTGCCGACAACCGCCTTAAGGCCGAGCTTGCCGATAACCTCGGGCGCAGTATCGTTCATGCGCGCGCTGGTCGTAGGCCCTGCGGAAACGACCTTCCATCCCTTGCCCGCCCTTTTCGCAAGCGGGCCGCAGTGGTAGAGGACGCCGCCCCCAAAGTCGAAAGGAAGCTTTTCCTTCCGGCGCAGATAGTCTATGATTCGCTTGTGGGCTTTGTCGCGCGCAGTGAAAACGGTTCCTGAGAGGAGGAGGATATCGCCTACCTTAAGCTTTCGTACATCCGCTTCCGTTAAGGGTGTTGTGAGTTGTTTTTCTTTCATCTCAGCCACGTGACTCGTTTACCTTCGATTCTTGCTTTCGCGACCCGCGCAGCCCAGCACTGCAGGTTCACGGCAACGGGAAGGCTTGCCGTGTGGCAGCCAGAGAGCTCAACGTTAACGCCCAACGCGGTAGTCGTTCCGCCCAAACCCATCGGCCCGATATCAAGCATGTTGATTTCCTGGAGAATCTCCTTCTCCAAGCGGGATGCATGCCGGTCGGAGTTGCGACAGCTGAGAGGCCGGAGTAGTGCCTTTTTCGCAAGATGCATGGCATGGTCTGCGGTGCCACCCACACCCACGCCGACGATAACAGGCGGACACGGTTTTCCTCCCGCACGGCGGACGACGTCGACGACGAACGCCTTCACCCCTGAGATACCCTGCGAAGGCTGAAGCATCGCAAGCGCGCTCATGTTCTCGGAGCCTGCGCCCTTAGGGAGCACGGTGACGTCAGTGTAGGATGCGCCTTCGACTGATGTGATATGCACGATGGGCGTCCCCCACCCAGTATTGTCCCCCGAATTCCGCCTCGAAAGCGGGTGCACGATGTTCGCTCGCATGGGAAGCTCCCGAGTTGCCTTCCGCACCCCCGAAGATATTGCTGCGATGAGGCTGGAGGGGGGAAGCGTTGAGCGAGAACCCAAGTCAACGTAGAAGACGGGAACCCCCGTGTCCTGGCAGATGGGCGCGCACCGCTCGCCAGCGAGGCTTATGTTTTCGAGTATGGCATCGAGTTGAATCCGGGCGAGCCTGTTTTTCTCGCGCTTACGCGCTGTCCTCAAGGCATCCAAGACATCGGCGGGAAGTTGTGTTTCAGCGCGCTTGAGAAGCTCGAAAACAACGTCCTCGGGTATTAAAAACTGGCGGCTAAGTCCGCCAGTTTTTGATACGCTAGGCAAACGAAGTTTGCCTGCGCGCAGAAATCGATAAACGATTTCTCGCGCACGCAATCTGGTATGTGAGGGGAATGTTTTACGCTCTTCTAAAGAAGACAGATTGCGGTGTTTCATGCTATTATATTGTCCGCGTCCAATAAATTAGACTTTTTGCGTAATTAAGCCTGTGTTGT
>CAZJQY010000008.1:0-12129 GCA_964548095.1 uncultured archaeon | reverse complement strand
TGGGTTTTTCATGTTCCGCAGAGAAGTCATAAGCGGCGTCTCATTGAACCCGCTGGGCTTTAAAATCGGCCTTGAGATTCTGGTTAAAGGAAAATACGGGCGTTACGGCGAAGTCCCCTACGTCTTCAGGGACAGGGCGGCTGGGGAAAGCAAGCTGGACGCGCGGCAGTATCGCTACTATGTGCTACATCTCGTGCGGCTTTATGCATTTAAACTAAAGCGCATCTAATACATCCTCTGGTTTGGGGGGGCAGCCCGGAATCCAGGAGAGACCATGCGTTTCAGCCAGCTCTTTCGTGCAGTTTCCGAAGCAGATGACTCTACCGTCCATCTCCGGCAGGCATGCTTTCTTACCCTGCACCAGATGCAGTTTCATCCACAGGGCATACCAGGTAAGCTTCGGGACTTTAGTTAACCAGTACCTAGGAGTTTTCACTGCGAGCTTTATCGCATCTGAGAATGATTGAATGCACATGGAGCAGGCGTGTGGGTTCCTCCATGAGTAGATGTTCAGCACGTGGCCGTATTCCTGGTTTGCCTTCGCGAAGTCTCTCCTGTATTCAACCATCTTTTTCCCCAAGACTTCGGGTTTTAAAGATCCAAGCCTGTCGTTCGCCGCAAAGGCAATGTGCTCTACATCATCTGGTTTGTAGCCCATAAGCATTACTGTTGCCGCGTCTACTTCAACCATGTTTTCCCCGTAAACCAAGACGTTCGCGTTTATTTTTCTACCGCGCAGTGGACCTTCGCCTTCCATCGCAATGACTCCGTCCACGATATTCAGGTTCGGGGAGAGTGTTTTCGCAAGCTCTACTATAGCTTTGTTAAGCCCCCACCGCACGTGGAATCGCTTTTTGTCTTCCGGAAGAAGAAGCCCCTTCTGGTTTTTCATGGCGAGTGTTACCTTCGTCTGGCCGTGTGTTTTCATCTTCGGAATGTTTATGTAGTAATCTGATTTAAGGATTATTTTCGGGAGCTTGATTTTTCCGAACACCCACGGGACGGAAACACGTTCTGCTGAATTCAAGTCAACCAGCGGCACATCAAGTCGCTCGCATAAGTTCTTGTACCCGGTTTTCTCAAACGTTTTTTCGACGTCTTGGCCGACGCCTGGGCCCTCACACACAGTGATATTCCTCACACCTGTTTCCCGTAAAATCTGTATCACTGCCTCAACGACGTTGGGGTTGGTTACAGCAGCGGATTTTTGAGAGAACTCTCCCACAATGTTTGGTTTAAGCACGACGGAAGGCTCTTTCGGAAGCTTTAAGTCGAGTCCGGTGAAGGCCTTCCGTACGGAGGCTGCTACAAGTTCTACGTCATATGACTCTACTCTGTCCACATACACCGTCATTTTACGCCAATAACATAGGGGTGGTGACACAAAAAAACCCTTATCCTTTTGGGTGTCAGTCGCTCTACTAGATCGTGCCATCTCCTTAAAAAAAGCATGCGAGGCGACGAATGGTTTTCCATAGGAGACTTCGACCATAAGTCACGTATCTCCTCGATTGTTTTGGTTTTCACGTCAGGCCTGAAATCACACCGCTCGACCTTCTGCGTATCCAATTGAGTCATCAGCAGTTCACCGACCTTCATGTTTATGTCAGGCCACGGTGGCATGTCGTTTCCGTCGACCTCAAGGTTTTGTAGTCCGCAGGATTTGTATACTCTACTTACCCTCCTCCAGTCCATCAACTTTCTTTCGCCGTGATCCCACGCCTCACCCTTAATCCGGTGGTATAACGAGTGGAGTATGAACCCCACGTTGAATATGTTCTGAACTTCGGTGAGGACATAGTTTTTTGAGCAATGTTTCATCTCAGAGACGACATTTTTCGGGTCTTTGAAGTGTTCGAAACAGCAGAAGTTCCAGCAGAGGTCGAAGGATTCTTCTCTGAAGGGTGAAGACTCAAGGTCGCAGACGACCATGGATGCAGAAAGACCGAGCGCGCTCCAGAGTTTCCTTGCGTCTTGGAGTATCTTTTTTGAGGGATTGGCAAGCGTGACGGATATGCCATGCAAGGCGAACACCATGCTCTTTAACCCCGGCACTCCCATAACCCCGTTTGCTGGGAACTCAAGGACGGATTGTATTGCGCGTTTTTCAGCAATCTCCTCCAGGAACCTGTTTAGGGCGTACCGCTCGTATGCTGTGCCGAGCCCTTCCCCGAGTTGATTAAGCCTAAGCTGCAGTCCGTTTATGTCTTTTATCTCCGTCATCTTGTAAGCTGACTCAGTATTCTTGGTGTCATGGGCGCGAACCCCAGAAGCTTTGTTATGCGGTTCACCGAACTGTTGAACGTGCAGTTGTACAGGCATCCCCCGCAGGCTGAGACGGTTTTATCCACTTCTTCCATGAACTCGCGCATTTTTTTCTCGTTCACTAAGTCGCTCAGCCGAAAGTTTAGAAAGAAGGCTCAAACTAATTTTTATGATCTCGCTGGGATTACACAGCATGTTTGTGTAGGATGCGTTCGCGAGCGGGCAATGGCATTCTCCCCCGCGTATGGATGCGCGCACTTCATCCGCCTTCCTCCCGAACCAGATTCTCTTGAAGTCGTAATCTACTTCCCTCAGGTTCCCCAGGACGTCCGCGCGGACGCAGCAGGGCCACACATCTCCGTCGGGAGTAATCTGTGCCGACATGTATCCCGCATAACAGGGGATGACCTGTCGCCTAGATTTAAGCGTTTTCACAGTCAGGTCGTAGTATTGTCTTCTGAGGGCGTTGATGAGTCTTGGAATCCCCGCCCCCCGTTTCCTCTTTGTCCTGTCCTTCAGGAAACCGACGGCTTTCTCGTAGTCCTCAATCGACGGAGTTATGTCGTCGCCGGTGCCCAACTCCGCGCGTTTCTCGGCTATTTCCGTTATGTAGGCGCTCGGCTTTAGCGTCTCCGCGAATTCGAATATCTCAGGGATATCCTTGACGTTGTATCTTGAGATAACGGTGTGAATCCCTAGCTCGAGGTTGCCCGGCGAAAGAGCCTGCATGTCGCGGTAGGTTTTGACGGCCTTCTCGAAGGCCCCTGGGACCCCCCGTATCTCATCGTGTCTTGCGCCTACTCCGTCAAGCGAGAGATTCACGATGACGTGCGTTCTCGGGTTATCCTTGGCTATCTTTGCCACCCGTTCGGCGGTCTTTTCGGCGAGGCCGTTTGTCGGGATGTTCACGATGCCTGGCCGCATCGTAGTGCACGCACTCGCTACAATGTCTTCCAAATCCTCCCTTAAGAAAGGTTCTCCGCCGCTAAATGTTACCCAGTACGGCGTTGTGCCAATCGATGCGAACGCCTTCTGGAATTCACCGGCTGAGAACTCGCTTACTTTCCTCTTTTTCCAGATGTTGCAGGTAGCGCACTTCGAGTTGCATCGGTAGGTGAGGCTCACCGTCAGGTTCATGGGCATAAGCCGAGGAAAGCCGAGGTAGCGCATCCCCCAGTAGCCGGGAACGGTTGCTGCATCCAAAATCATTTCACTACCCGTTTGGTCGTCCTGCTAATCTCCCACGTGTGGGGGTTGTTCTCGAGGAAGTAAAACTCTATTGTCGCAACGATTCTGACGTAGGCTTCGAGGACGACTCCTAACATGGCCCACGTCAGCTGCCTGAAGTCTCCGGGAAGCGTCTGAGCGAACATCCTTGCGACCTCGATTGAGTCCATCGTGATGGGGGCGTAATTCTTCTTCCGCTTCAGGTGTAGGTGGCCGAGGTAGATGCGCTTGCGCTGCCGGATGAAGTCGGCGACGGTCTCAGGGCCGCAGTTGCGCACGACGGCTTCGGGGACGTAGACAATCCGCAGCCCGTGGGCGGTGATGAGCGCCTCAATCCAAGCCTCGTCGACGGCAGTATCTTCCGCAATAGACTCGAGGATGTTTCTGAAGGCGATAAGCTCGCCTGCCTTGGGCTTGATTTGCGAGAGCTGGTGGTGGAGTTCCCACACCATGTGGGTGATGTAGCCTAACGCGGTTTTCCTGTCGTTTACGGGGATGGGGCGTCCCCCAGTCATCCCGACTTTCGCGTCGTCGAAGGGGTCAAGGAGCTTTTGGATGGTGTCTTCGGCGGGGATGGTGTCCGCGCTCTCTAGGACGATGACGTCGCCGGTTGCGTGCCGGAGGAAGACGTTTACGGCAGATGACTTCCCTTTACGTGACTTCTGCATCAGAAGCTTAATCCGCTGGTCCTTCCTCTCGAATTCCTTGACAATGTCGTTTGTCTTGTCGGTGCTCCCCGACGAGACGACGATGATTTCTTTTATGGTGTGTCTCGTAAGCTTCTGCTCACAGAGTGCCCCGAGAAGATGCTCGATGTTCCCCGCCTCGTTGAAAGCGCAGATTCCGATGGACGCGTTCATAGAACCTCCATATATATTACCGTCTCGGCTAAAATATGTATTCGATTTCTCATGGAAACAAAATCGCGCGCGGTCGTCCTAGTCTTGTTGAGCACGCTCTTTACCTCCTCCGGCCAGATTTTCCTCAAGAAGGGCGCCAACCAGCTCGTCTTGGAGGTTTTTGCAATACTTAAGAATAACCCCCTCATCTTGGGGTGTGTCTTATACGGAATCGGCGCGGTAATGCTTATCATTTCACTGAGATATGGGGAGCTTTCCGTTCTTTATCCCCTCTACGCGCTCAATTTCATCTGGGTAAGCATTCTTTCCCCGCGTTTTTTCCCGTCTGATTCCATGACTTCCGTGAAGTGGTTGGGAGTTTTTTTTGTGATAGCCGGCGTCTCGGTGATAGGTTTGGGCAGCAGGAGGGGTGGGTGAGATGGAAACTCAGTCTTGGGCGGTTGGCGTGATACTCTTTTCAACTGTCATAGGGGCGTTCGGCTCACTCCTGTTCAAGAAGGGCGCCGACAAGCTCTCGTTAAGCGTTTCGGCATTACTTAGGAACTGGATGATTCCCGCCGGCTTCATCCTCTACGTGCTTTCGGCTGCATTCTTCGTCTACGCGCTACAGGGAGGCGAGCTTTCTGTCCTGTATCCTCTTGTGTCTTTGGCGTATATTTGGATGTGCTTGCTTTCCATGCGTTTTCTCGGGGAGCGGATGAACAGGCTCAAGTGGGCTGGGGTGGCGTTCATCGTGGCCGGCGTTGCGTTGATTGGAGTTGGCGGGAGCTAGATGGCAGGAAAATGTAAGGTTGCGTTCATTCACCCTGAGATACGCACCTACCGGGCGGGTGTCTTGAACCGGCTTGCGGAAGAGTACTCGTTTTCCTTTCTCATAGCCTACGACAAGTCGGAGGTTTCATCCTACCCGGACCACGGCCGCTGGAACGTGCAGTTGTTCTCCCGGTTCGTGAGGATTCCCGGCACCAACCGCAGTTTCCCGCCGGGCATATTCCTGAAAATCCTTAGAGGAGGCTATGACGTCGTGATTGCGTCAGACAGCACGACGGTCGAGACGATTCTCGCCTATCTTGCCGCACGGCTTTCTGGGAAAAAATTCATCCTGTGGAACGAGCTATGGGATTACCCGGTGTTGCTGCGGTTCAGGCTGATGAAGCCGTTCCTCACGTTTATGACGCGGAACGCGGACGCACTCATCGCGGCGGGCTCTAAGGCCCGGGAGCTTTATCTTGCGTGGGGAGCCAGCGAGAAAAAAATATTCATTGCGCCCAACTGCGCCCTCGATTATGCGCCTGCGGATGTTGAGGACGTGCGGGGGAAACTCGGCCTTTCCGGTAAGAAGGTCGTTCTTTATCTTGGCAGGCTCGTGCAGTACAAGGGTCTTGACGTTCTTTTGCGGGCGTTCGCAGAACTCGAGAAAACGATGGACGACGTATCCCTCGTCGTCGGGGGCACGGGCCCGTTTGAGGCGGAATGCAAGGAGCTTGCCGGGAAGCTTGGGGTACGCAACGTCTCGTTCGTGGGGTATGTGCGCGATGTCGCAAGCTATTACCGGATGTGCGACGTGTTTGTGCTGCCCGCCCGCTTCGTCCGCGACAGCGTCCCCTCCGAGGCGTGGGGTCTCGTCTTAAACGAGGTCATGTCTGTCGGAAAGCCGGTTGTCGCAACGGACGCGGTGGCCGGAGCATTCGATCTCATCGAGGACGGGAAAAACGGCTTCATCGTCGAAAACAGAAACGTCGAGGCCTTGCGCGCCGCGCTAAAAAAAATCCTTGCCGACGACCGCCTCAGGCAGTCGATGGGCGAGCGCTCCCGACGCATCCTCGACGAAAGGTTCACCTGCGAGAAGATGTTTACGGGATTTAAGGAGGCAATAGAGCATGCGATGAAGGATGCCGGCTAACCGCCGTCCCTCATCCGAAAATCTTCGCGCCCGTTATCTCGTTTATGAGCTGCCGGTCCTCGCGAGTGAAACCCCCCAACGCGATGACTGTCCCAAAGTACAGTATCCCCCCGGCTACGGCAATGACAAGCACGTGAAGCGACTTCAAGGCGATTACTCCCGCAGTCATGACAGCCAAAGGCACAAGGCTTGTGAGCACTGCCTTCACCATGCCGAGCGGAATACCCTGCCTCCTCAAAAAGCTCGAGTAGATTATCATAAGCACCGCGTTGCTCAATGTTGTCGCAACCGCAGCCCCGTTGTACCCGTAGCGGGGGATGAGGAGGGCGTTCAAGGCTATGTTGACGGCAACGCCCGCACCCACCATCAGGGGTAGCGCATGCTGCTTGTTGATGGCATTGATTGTGTTGTAGAGGTGGTAATTCAAAAACAGGACCAGCCCCGACCATGCGAGTATCGAAAGCACGCTCGACGACTCGATGAACTCGGCGCCGTAGATGAACAAGACCACCTTGTCTGAGAGGAGGGTCAACCCCAAAAAGATGGGAAGCGAAAGCATCATGAGGTAGCGTACCCCCAGCGCGACGGTCTTCTTGAGCGAGCGCTCTGAGCTATCATGGAACCGCGCCATGACCGGCAGAAGCGCCATCGAGAGGATGGCGGGCAGAAACAGGAGGGCGCCGATGACTTGGAAGGCTGCGCTGTAGATGCCGACGGCAGCATCCCCCTTGATGAATGAGAGCATGAGGATGTCTATCTTGTAGTAGATGGTGCCGAGGATGCCCGTGAAGATGAGGGGGTACGCCATCCTGACCGCGTTCTTTAGGAGGCTTAAGTCGAAGGTGTATCGGGGGGTCACGAACTTCCTGAAGACGATGAAACCCGTGTAGGCGAACGTCAGCGCGCTCGCAAAAAGATAGGCTACGGTGAACAAGACGACTCCCGCATGCTGGGAGAGCAGGTAGAGTCCGGCAGCCACCGTCAGGAAGGCTTGGATGACCTTCGAGTAGGCCACATACTCCATCGTCTCGAAGGCGGAAAAAATCGACCTGAACAGCTCGCTGAAGGAGTCCAACACCACCGACAACCCCATAATGTAGACCGACCACACCGTCACCTGGTCGTACCCCAACACGTTAATCGATGCGGCAATCAGCGCGTACGCGACGCAGGCCAAAAAAGCCTTAAGCGTCAGAACGCTCCACATGTACTCTGATACAAGCGTCTTTCTCCTCGCAACCTCCCGCGTGACAATCAGGTTCAGCCCCAAGTCGATGATGATTGCGAAAAGGAACGTGTACGCGAGCGTGAAGCTGAACTTGCCCCACCCGACTGTCCCGAGGCTTCTAGTGGCGTAGACGACAAGGGTGAAAAAGAGGATTTTCCGGACTGCCTCGGAAGCCAAAAGGAAACCCGTGTTCTTTGCGATTTTTTTTGCGGTGCTCATCTCCTCTTTAGATATCGCCTTACAGAAGCTGCGCTGAGCGCAGCTATCTGCTGTAAGTTATATAACCATTATGTGTGATAAATTACGCATAAATAAGACCTCGTCTAAGAGGGGGTTTAATATGGCGGGTGTGCAAGCACCCGCAGAACTCCGTAAGGGAGTTCCCTTTCTTTTGATGTGGCGGACTTTGTCCGACACGCCCGAATCCGAAGGATTCGGTCGCGAAACTTTTATTTCGGTAAAGAAAAGTTCTATTTGGATACAATATGAGATATTAAAGAAATATACTCCCATCATGTGCGGCATAAACGGATTCAACTGGGCTGATGAAAACGCGATCCAGAGGATGAATGAACTCACCATTCATAGAGGACCGGATAACGCCGATGTGTTTGTGGATGAACATGTGTCGTTGGGTCACACCCGGCTTTCAATCATCGACTTAAGCGAAAAGGGCAACCAACCGATGAGCAGCGCAGACGGACGGTTCATCATCACGTACAATGGAGAGGTCTACAACTACCGGGAACTCCGAAAAGACCTCGAAAAGAAAGGACACACCTTCAGAACCGGAACCGACACGGAAGTAGTCCTTGCCTCATATGCCGAGTGGGGAACAGATTGCCTGGAAAAGTTTAATGGCATGTGGGCTTTTTGCATATATGACAGAAAAGAGGAGATACTTTTTCTTGCCAGGGATAGAATCGGTGTAAAACCGTTTTTTTATTATTTCAACGGTAAATCATTCATTTTCTCAAGTGACATAAAACCTATTTTGATGCATCTTGGGCAGGGTGTTTCAGTGAACGAAAGAGAGTTGTACAATTATCTCGTTCGCAAAAGAACACTCGGTCAGAGCTTGTTTAACGAGATTAAGATTTGCCCTCCCGGACACTATGTCCTCTTCGATTTGAGAGAGAAAAAATTGCAGGTCGTAGAGTATTACGATGTCATAGACAAGATAAAGAAGGATGTGGGGGTGGATTCACTAAAAACGTGCGAAACGCTTTTGGGGAAATCGGTTGAGAGGAGACTGATAAGCGATGCAAAAGTCGGTGTTGTGTGTTCTGGAGGACTTGATTCAAGTCTTGTTACCGCATTATGTGCATTACGCAAGAAAGACATCGAAGTCTTTTTTGTTGATGTGAAAGAAGCAGGGTACTCTGAACTACGATATGTAAAAGAAGTGACGGAAAAATACGGGCTTAAACTGAATGTCTGCACGCTTACAAAAGAAAAGTTCGTGACACATTTAGTGGATGCAGTATACTTCAATGAAATGCCGTTAACGCACCCGAACTCTATTGGCATCTACCTTGTCAGCGAAAAAGCAAGGGAAGTTGGATTCAAAGTCCTTCTAACCGGTGAGGGAGCGGATGAACTTTTTGGGGGATATGTTGATAGATACGTCCACTCGATTATGATGAGGAAAATTCTCTCACCTTTCCTTAAATTTGAGAAACTCTCGCGTTTGCTGTCAGCTGCCTTCTATGACTCTCCGCTGAAGGCCGAAGACTTTGGGGGAATTAACGCATCGCTTGGTCATGAACAGTTGAAGTGGAGACTCCAAAACAAGGGAGTAACAAACAGGGCAACACAGGCAATGATTATCGATTTCTATGATTATCTTCAGCCAATATTATTGCGTCAGGACAAGATGTCTATGTGGGCAAGCATCGAAGCACGAGTACCTTTCCTGGACTATGAGTTGGTAGAGTTTGGCGTAAATTTACCGCTTCAGTATAAAATAAGAATGTTGACTTCGAAGTACATCCTCCGGAAAATGGCAAAAGCGTATCTTCCAGAGAGCGTAATAAAAAGAAAAAAGTGTGGTTTTGCCATACCCGTGGAAAAATGGATTAAACCAGATGAGAGTCTGTTCAGGAAAGGATTCCTGGAGGCTTACTTGAAACTATCCCCTGAATTCGTAATGAAACTTGCTGAATCCGGGGGGTTGTACTGGCAACTGCTGAACCTAGAACTTTGGGGGAGGCTGTTTGTTTTAGGAGAGGATAGGAAACACCTTAACACACTTTTAGCAGAAAGAGATGTGATTTGAAATGTCAGACATTAAGAGACTGCCTCTTAGAAGATGTGCTTCGTATTTTCATAGATTAAAAAGCAGGTACTGTATAAAGAAACCATCGATATACTGGATTGACGTCACAAATGCCTGCAATTTAAGGTGTGTTATGTGCCCTCAATCTCAGAGTCTGACTAGGAAGAGGTCTACGATGGGTATGGACATGTTCAAGAAAATAATTGATCAAATATACGCCAACAAACCAATGATCAAGCTATTCATGTCCGGGGAGCCACTCCTTAACGAGGACTTATGCGAGATGATAGAATACGCCAAAAGTAAAGGATGTCAGACTGTGGTGCACACAAATGCCACTTTACTCACCAATGAGGCGGCCGTTCGTATTTTAAACTCTAAGCTGGATCGTATTTCATTTTCTTTTGATGGCTGTACCCCCGAAATCTACGAGAAACTACGTCCCCCCGCAAATTTTAGGAAAGTGAAGTCACAGATTGAAAACTTCCTGAGATTGAGACGGGAGATGGGTGCTAAACTACCTTACACTGTTGTCGAGTGTATCAGAATGAAGGAGACTGAAAAATATCTTCCCGACTTTATAGATTCCTGGAAAAAATCCGGTGTAGACGAAGTGAACGTTGCCGCCTGTATGACATGGCTTGATAGCGTAGACGAGCACAGAGTTGAGGTCCCCAGTAATCTCGGATACAAACCATGTGTTTCACTATTTAACAGCTGCGCAATCCTATCAGACGGTACGGTGGTACCCTGCTGCATGGATGTCAACGGAAAACTACCTTTAGGGGATATTACACGACAGCCTTTTGACGATATATGGTACGGTAAGCAATACAATCTACTTCGGATTCAGCATTTGGAAGGGAACATCCAAAAGAACTCCATCTGCTGTGGATGCTATAACACGTGGATTCAATCACGAAGAGAACAACTAGAACTTTTTGCGTTAAACGCTTCAGGCATAATAAAAAGCTCAAGAGACGAGATAAAGATAGGATAACCACAAATACAACAGATAACATCCGATAAATTAATTGTAGAACTTCAGCTCCTACGTATCTCTGATTTAACGATAGGTCGTTTTCCGCTTTTTTCCAGCGGAATAACGTCAACCAGCTCCACAGAGACTCTGGTTGAGTCACCTAAGTCCCCCTCCAAACATCGTTTGATAGACTCCACAGTACTTTTCTTAAATGAATTGGATGGTACAATCAACACTTGAATCACCTCATTATTCTTTTGGATGACTTGGAATTCTTTGATGAGCTTGCCATATCCCTCAAAAAAATAATTGAAAAATAAGAAGGGTATTTTGCGCGATGATATGTGGATGAAGTCGGTTGCTCTGCCGTCTATACTCTCTAGTAATGGAAGATTTCTGCCGCAAGAGCATTTTCTGTTCGTTGGCGTCCCTAAATCCCCTGTTTCGTATCGAATAAATGGCATTGCCAGATTATCGAATGACGTTACTATCATCCTGCCCGAGCCTTTGTCTGCGTAATCTCCGTCTTCATCCACAAACTCAACGAAGAAGTTTTCCGTGTTAACATGGAGGCCTTCGTGCTTTTCGCACTCGTGTGCGACTGTTCCGAATTCCCTCGAACCGTATCTATCAAATACCCTGCACTGTAAGGCCGATTCTATGGTCGCGCGGTGGGAGTCGACGAGGTTTTCTGCCGACGTGATAACCGACGCAACTCGTAGCTCGCTTATTCCCTTTTCTAAAACAAATTCGGAGAACTTCACGGCAGCCGAAGCATACCCCTCAATCAGCCGAGGTTTGTATCTCCGGATAATCTTGGCGTATCTGGTCATACCCTCATCCTCGAGGCCGAAAGCCGAAAGCATCAGCCGCCTCTTGACGTACCTCTCAAAAAGCCTCCTCGCCAAGGATTCGTTGTGGGACCCCCAGATTGTGACGAATTTCTCCCCGAATTCAAGCCCAGCCCACCCATAACCCCTCAAAAGGGTCGCTCGTTCCACTTCGATTAAATTGCGGTCGATGATGAACTCGAAGGGGCTTCCCGTGGACCCTGATGTGCTGTTGAACACCCAATCGTTTCTCGATATGTTTTTTGCGGTGACTTTTTCCGGGAAATTTTTCCTGAAATCCTCCTTCGTCGTTATGGGAATCTTCCGCATGTCTTCCGGAGATTTTATGTCAGAGGGCTTGATATCGTTTTCCTTGAGGAGGCGTCGGTAGTAGGGGACATTATCGTATGCGTGGGCTATTATCGCCTTAAGTTTTATCCACTGCATCTTCTCAAGCTCCTTTTTGTCCATCCACTGGGTCTTCTCGAGGAGCCTGTAATTCTCCCAGAAGTTCAAGCACGCATACCGCGCGTTCGGCAGGATGATGTTTTGCATA
>CAZJQY010000007.1:0-12154 GCA_964548095.1 uncultured archaeon | reverse complement strand
TAGACTGCGTCGCGGACTTCGGCGGGGGAGGCGTCCGGCGAATACCTGCGGATGGGTTCAAGCAGGTGCGCTGCATCCTCGGAATTCCAGACGAGCGTCTGGAGAACCTCAAGGGCGGTCCGGTTGAGCCTCCCTGACGGATATGCGAGCTGCGCGAGGTAGATGAGCGGTGCGATATGGTCGAGGACCACCAAGGCGTTATCCTCTGAAAGCTCTGAGAAGCGTTTGCCGAGAGAGAAGAGTTCGGCTTTTACTGGCCCGAGGCCGTAATCCCTCGGCCTGCTGAACATGCCGCTCACAAGCCGTATCGCAGACAGGGAGTCGTCTGCCTTAAGCAGCGGCTGCCGGTACCTCTCCAAGACACCCCTGTTCACTGCCGCGTGGACGGGCTCCTCAACGGCGACGGAAACCTCAAACGAAGGAAGGCTCGTCCTCTGGGACCTGAACGTCGTATTCCGAAGCGACCACGCGAAGTTCTCGAAGGAAAGCTCCTCGGGGTAGCCGAGGCTTGCGAAGCCGAGCGCGAGTTCGCCCTCATCTGCCGGGTCAACTTCCCCCTCGCGGACGAGCCCTCTCACCCTACTCCGCCAGCCGGCGACGAGCGCGGCCTTCTCTGCGGGAGGCTTCCCCCGGTACTCGCCGAAGAGCCTTGGGACAAGCGGGATGAATTCCGTCTCAATTAGGAATGACCTGGCTTCGGCTATGTCAGCCGGCGACGAGACCAAGCCAGCCTTCGCGCAGCTGCTGAGGCCGTAATTCAAAGTGTCATATGGGTTGACAGACGCCTCGGCGAGCGTCTGCGCGAGGTCAAGGATTGGATGGATGAGCTCGCGGGTGCACAACCCGTTTCGCTCGAGGCTGTTGAAGGCAAAGTATACTGTCGTGAACGGGGAGATGCGGTTCGCGGACATGGTCCTGGTGAGCCTCGTTATGCCGGCCGATATCGGCTCGAGCTCCTCAGGGGAGTCTATGACGCCCCGCAGTGCAGGAAGCGTCCTCGAGAGCACGTTGTTCGGGTTCATGCGAACTCCTGTCAAATCCCTCGTCCACTCGCTCAACGGCTCCAGGTAATCCGTCCTCAGGAAGCCTGACTCGTGGAGTTTTGGGACAGCCTGCCAGATGAAGTTCGACGGCTCTATACCGCCTTCGGCGATGACGCGGGCGTTGTCCAAGACCCACGGCGCAACCTCGGCCGAGAGAACCCCCTTCTTCTTGAGTTCTGGCAGGTGGTCGAGGAAAATCCAGACAAAATCCATCTGCCGGTCAAGGAGCGCCTTACTCAGACTCCCCATCTTTCCGGCAAGCGTGGTGACGTCTTCTGGGCGCCGGATGAACTCAGCGCAGCTAAGGAAACCCTCCTGGAATATGAGGGACTTCATGAATTCCGGGATTGGCACAGTCCTACCCGCGTCCTCGATGCGGGAGAGGACGTCCGAGAGCGAGCCAACGTCGGTTATCGCGTTCGCGGACGCTTTGGCTGCTCCGACGATGTAGGGGTACGCGTGCGTCTCATCTCGGCCGGCGACCATCCGCTCCGTGAACTGGCGGAACTCGCGCACGACTCCGTCGAGCGTCTCCGGCGAGGTTATTGCGTTTCCTGCCGCCTCGAGGCCCTTGTCGAGTATGCTCCACCGGTAGTTTTCTTTGATGTCGTCTCCGCGTGCAAGGGATTCGATTCTGTCGAAGACCGCATCAAGGGTATCGTCGTCTTGCATCGCCTTCGCGCAGGCCGGGAGTGCCGTCTGCATCGTCTCATCCGGCTCCTGCCGAAGGTTCCGGAACACCGCATTCAACCGGGTGAGCCTTCCGCAGGCACGCTCGAGCGAGGCGACATCCTTTATGGCGCCTGCGCACGCGGGAAGGCCGAAGTACATGGTAGGCCACGTCTCGAAACCAAGTTCCTCCACAGACCCCTCAAGCGCATACAATACGGCCGTCACCCGCTGCATGTCGCCGGGCCTGAATGTTTCAGGACGTATCCCGAAGTGACGCAACTCGTCTGGCCCATACGCTCTCAAACCCCCCTCGTCGGGCGGCCTCTGAGGGGTTTTTATCCTGGCCACAGACTACGGGAATCCGGCAAGAAATATAGTTGCGGTCATAACTTTCTTGACAAATAAAGTTATGACCTCACATATAGTTGAGGGTAAAACCGTCTAAAAAGATTCGCCCTCAACTATAGTTAGTTTCCGCCTTTTCGGTCGGTCTTCGAGGCGATAATCCTCTCCTTGAAGTCGGAGGTTATCGCGAGGTAGTTGAGTCCGGCGTCGAATGGGTTTCCGTGGTGGCTGAAGTAGTTGTGTACGTCCTGGTCTGAGAGAGATTTCGTGCACATGTAGTAGAAGTGGTCGCTTGTGAGAAGGTACCGCCAGATGCGCAGGAACTCCGGGCTCTTTGACGCCTTGACGAGCTTCTCCATCCCCTTCACTTTGTTGAAGTTGAGCTGCTGCATGTGGTTTCCAAGCCAGGCGCTGGCGTCGCGCTCCATGTCGGCCCAGGAGACGGTCTCATACCAGGGGACTGCGATTTCACCGCGCGGGGAATACTTTCTGACGACTTCGGAGGGTGTCGCGAACTCAAGGTGCTCCCACTTCAAGACTTCGTGGGGGAGGGAGCCGAGGAACCAGAATATGCCGGTGTCCTCCCACTGGTGTTCGCCGAAGGTCTCGTAGTCCATGAAGATGTTGACGGTTTCGCCTGGAGTGCCTGAAAGCCAGGCGGCGTACTTTTCGGCGGTGAGCGGGTGCTCCTCCCACCATTTGGCGCCGAAGCGGTAGCCGATGTCGTCTGAGAGTTTGTAGTTCCTCAAGATGACGGGGATGTCGCCGCCCTTCCTCTTGTAGACAAAGTTCGGGCTCTTCCAACCCTCAAGAATCCGCTCGATGCCCTCAGTCATGACAGCCTTAAAACCCATCTTCTCAGCCTCCTCCGCGATGCCGTCGTGGTAGAGGAGCTCCGAGTTGCGGAAGACCTTCGGTTTCACTCCGAGGAGGTCGCGCATCGCCTGCTCGTGCAACCGCACCTGCTCGACGAACTCAGTGCGGTCTTCGAACAGGGAGACGAGCGAGTGGTAGTACGTTTCGGCGAGGAATTCGACGCACCCGGACTCGGCCATCTGCTTGAACTCCTCAAGCAGGTCCCTGTCCCAGCGCTCAGCCTGGTCGAGGAAGATGCCTGACAGGGAATAACTGACCTTGAACTTCCGGTTGCTATTCTTGAAGTGGTCTATTGAGTCGAGTATGATGCGGTTCGCGCGGTGGTAGCATTTGCCGGCCACCTTATGGAGCGTCCACTCGTTCAGGGGCGCGTCAAAGTAGAGGTCCTCGAGCCTGCCCTTGTAGGATTCGCTCTCCCCCGGCCAAAACCAGCGCAGACGCATCGGCTGGTGAACCTGAAAGTAGAGGCAGATTGATGTCATTTTGCACTAACGGGATTATGAATCAGTATTAGAGTATAAAAATCTGGGCGGAGCTTCACTTGTTCAGTTTTGAGCGTACGGTTTCCACTGAGACGGGGCTCCTCGACTTTCCGACGGTCACTGCCGCCGCCTCAACGTCTGCGGGGTCTTTCGCGAGCAGGTCCCCGCCTTCGCGTATGTTAAGGCTCCACTTTCCCTTGAGGAGCTGCACGTTCGCTTCGACGCGGCTTGTTGCCGCGACGAGAAAGTCGCTTCTGCTCGCCGGGACTTCGGGGCCCACGTAGATGAGCCGCTCGCGGTTTCCGATTTCAGTGTTCGCCGTAAGCGTCTCCGGCCTGACGGTGAGGATGTCCCACCGGCGGGTTTTGTCGCGCTGGCCCGGCTGCGGATACGAGACGCCCAGCACCCCTTGGGCGCGCAGCATGTCAACGTTGTCCCGCCGCCTCGAGAGCACGCTTATAGGGTTTTCTGAAAGCTTTAGTGTGGCGCTCTCTTCCTCGCCCAAGCCGAACTGGTCGTGAATGAACTTCCCGCGGGTACACATCGTAACCTGCTCGGCGTCGTAGTCCTGCGGCAGGGTTGCCGGGTCCAAGCCCGCGAGCTTGCACTCAGCAAGCGCCCCATCCATCGTGTACGCGGGAGCGGACGCGCGCACGCGCTTCAAAGTCATATTAAATATCCAGAGTAGAGGCTTAAATAGAAACTTCAACTGAGACTCGTTGACTAGCCGCCTAACTCTTTTATTCTCATGTCGATTATCTTCGCGAGAAGTTCCTGGGTCTTCTTGGGGGAGATGAGTTCGACGGACCGTAAGGCGTCGGATAGCGTTTGGTCGCCGAGGACGTCGCGGGCCCAGTCCGCGAAATCATTGCCTTCCCGCATGTGGTAGATGACGACGTCAGTTGGGGAAGCAAGTATTCCGTCGCGGAGCTCCTCGAGGAAGGCGGCTTCGCCGACTACTTCGTCGTGGTCTGCCTTAAGCTTGAAGGTGTAGGCTTCGCCGACTGGATTAAGGTTCGGGTGCTTCCCGGAGAAGTCTTCGCCTTCGACGTCCATCATCCTGCCGCGGATTGCTTCGGCGATGCGCGTGCGGGCGGATTCCGGGTCGTCGGCTTTGACTTCAGCGAGGACGAGAGCGAGCTTTCCGTCGCCGACGACGTCTCGAACCCAGAGCGCGAAGTCGTTTCCCTCGCGCAGGTGGAAGGAGATGGACTCTTCCGGCGCGGACTCGACAGCCTTAAGGAGTCCCTCCAGCATGAATGCTTCGCCGACAATCTCCCCATGGTCCTTCTTCAGGATGAAGGCCCTGCTTGTGCCGACGTTGCGCAGGTACGGGTGCTCATTCGGCTCGCGGACTCTGACGTCAACGGACATGTGGCCGGTGAGCTCTCCCTCAGCCTTCCCGTAGGCTACGGAGACGGAGACTGGGACCGAGGCGTCGGCAGCCTGTGCGCAGTCGATGAATATCTGCCGCGACTCTCCCGGGCCGATGGAGACGGCGGAGGCGGATTCCCCCAAAAGGTCGTAGGCGACACGCTGGGTTGCGCTCGACGCTGCAAGCATCGGGATGCCATTCAGGCTCTCACGCTCCTCCTTGGTCGGAATGTGGACTTTTCGGACGCTTGGCTTCACCATAAGCGGCTTCGACCCCCGGTTCTCGAGGTCGACGCGCAAGCGCCCGTCGGAAGTCTTCGTGACTCCCGCAACGCGGACTGGCTTGTTCTGATGGCGGAGTTCGCGGACCAGCATGATGACGGCGAGCACAGCAAGACCGTTCATAAAGAACTTTCCGGAGGGTTCCGTGAAAAAGCCTGCGGCAATGGGAAGCGATGCGGAGGACGCATGCTCTGGCAGTTCACCCGTAAAGAGGCCTCCCAAGGCCTTCACCTTTTCGGGGATATACGTCTTTTTCAAAATAGCTCTTAAGATGCGCTGTCGGACACGCATAATATCTACTATTAATTGATTTTTCATATATATAAAAAGGATGAATCTAAAACAGACGCTCCCGCGCTACGTGCGGAGGGATTTCGAGTTCGAGAAGGCGCTCCAAAAGGAGTGGCTGCTCGTAAACGGTCTCGGTGGCTACGCCTCATCGACGATACTTGGCCTAAACACCCGGAAGTACCACGGGCTGCTCGTGTCATCCGACGAAAAGCTTCATCGCACCGTCGTATTGCAGAAGCTTGAGGAAGAGGTATCTGTTGAAGGCGCAATCACACCACTCTCAGTGAACGAGTACCGGGACGGGACAATCCACCCTCAAGGAAACAAACTGCTCAGGGAATTGTCGGCAAGCTCAGAGGAGGTTTCCTTCACCTACGCGTCAACTCAGTTTAAGGTTGTTAAGACCGTGCAGCTTACGCCCCTAAAGAACATCGTAGTCGTCTCCTACGAGATACACAACAAAACCGGCGAGAAACTGTCCTTTAGTGTCATACCACTCGGTAACATCCGCGGCTACCATAGGCTTGGCGCAGGGGACGTGCGCGCGAGCATCCTCGACGAGAAGACAATACAAGTCACCTCAGCCGACCGGAAGGTCGTCATCCACGCGGACAATGCGCAGGCGTCCAACCCCCCATACGACCTGAACAAGGGCATCCTCTACCGCCTAGAGCGGGAGCGCGGAGAAGCCGCGGTGGAAGATGTCGCCTGCTGGGGGAAGTTCGAAGTAGACGTCGCCCCCCGGCAGAAGACGAGCGTATCAATCGCATGCGTCGACGAGTCCTGCAAGGGTAACACTGATTACTCCGTGTTGTCGACTAGACCGCACGCTCACAACCGCACCCTCAACAACCGCCTCGAGGACGCGTGCAACAGCTTCATCGTCTACACGCCGCCCTGGAAGACGGTCGTCGCCGGCTACCACTGGTTCTCCGAGTGGGCGAGGGACGCCCTCATATCGCTCCCAGGCCTAACTCTCGTCTGGGGTAACCGGGAAGACGCCGAAAGCATTCTCAGGCGCTTCTTCTACCTCTATCGCGCAGGAAGGCTTCCCACCAACACGGAAGGGGGGACGCAGGCCGCATACGACTTTGACGGGGCGCTCTGGCTCATCGACCGCACCAACCAGTACCTGAAGTATGCGGGACCCTCAGCCGGAAAAAAACTCATCAATGAAAACCATAGGGTCCTCTCGGAAATCATGCAATACTACGCGCCGCTCGTTGCCGGAGGCGTCGTCCACCACCAGTCCGGCACGTGGATGGACACGCTGCGCCGAGACAACGCAGTCGAAATCCAAGGACTCTACTACAACGCCCTCAAAGTCTACCAAAACCTGTCAGAACGCTACGGCATAAAGCCCCCGAAAAACACCAACATCCCGGATTTAACGAGCTCGCTTCAGGAAAACTTCGCCAAAACATACTGGACAGGCAAGTTCCTCCGGGACACAACACAATCCTGGGAGACGTCGGTCCGGCCAAACCAGCTCATAGTATCCTCCCTCGACTACTCCATGCTCACGCGAAGCCAGATGGCATCAATCCTCTCCGCCTGCGAGAAGACGCTTCTCACCGACGTCGGACTGCGCACGCTCGAACCGTCAGACACACGCTACCGCGGCAGATACGCCGGCGACTTCCGAGAGCGCGAAAGCGCATACCACAACGGCACCGTCTGGCCGTGGCTGCTCGGACCCTACGTCAAAACATACATCCGCGTCCACGGGGAAGGCGGCAGAAAGAGGATGCGGACGCTGCTTGAAGGATTCTTCTCAAGAACGCTTCAGGAGGCTGGCGTAGGCTGCATAAGCGAAGTCTTCGACGGAAACGCGCCGCACACGCCAAGAGGCTGCATCGCGCAAGCTTGGAGCACCGCAGAACCCGCGCGCGCCTACTTCGAAGACGCGCTCGGAATCAAGCCACCGTACGAGAAGGAATTACTCTAGATTGGTTTTTCGTCGTCTTTGCCTTCTCCTTCGTCGTCGTCATCGTCTCCGTCGCCGGAGACTTTCTCTTTCGCCCGGTATTTGGGCTTGTAGTCTTCGGAGCGTGCTTTGAGGCCAAGCCCGTTCTCTAGGGTGTCGAGGGCGTGGAAGGGGTTTTTCTGTTCGGTTTGGACGATTTTCTGGATTTTCTCTTTGTCGCCTTCCTCCTGAACCGTCTTCTTGACTTTCTGCTTGATTCCTGGGCCTGCGACTCCGGGGGGCATCATTTTAATCAGTTATAGTTGAGGGCGAAACTTTTTAGACGGTTTTTACCCTCAACTATATGTGAGGTCATAACTTTAGTTGTCAAGAAGTTATGACCGCAACTATATTTTACTTTGTAATCTATTAAGTTTTCACGTATTAAAACGCGTCTGAATCCGCATACTCGGCGGATTCAGGCGTATCAAACTGGCGGCTTAGCCGCCAGTCGTTGATATGGGATTGTTTGACTGGATTATCGGAAAAGACGGCGGAGCCGCCAGAAGCCGGGATGCTTTCGGGAAGGTGCGCTTCGAGAAGCTGCCTGAGTGGGTGCGAGAGAAGCGGGGCGCCTGCGAGCAGCGGGTGCTCGCCGCCGCAGGGGAGCCTCTCGCGCAGATTGGAGAGTGTCTCCTTGACGTCACATACCAGCTCGATGAAATCGCCGAGAAAGACCCGCCTAAAAGCGTCCCAGACCGGTTCTTAAAGATTATCTTCAACTCGAAGCCGAAGTACCTGAAAGACATGCGGGAGCTTGTGGCAGACGCGTCGCCCGGCGAAATCACCAGCTACCCGGAGCTTTCCGCCTACTCGAAGAAGCTTGCGCAGTCGCTTACCGACCTTGCGAAACTCAGCATCGGGGAAGGCAGGTACCTGCCCGCCGCCTACGGCGACGAGACGGAGAAAATCCAGAAGAAGGCGAAGCTCATCCAAGACGAGCTTGCGCGCGTCAACGAGGCAATCAGTTCGGAGACTGAGCTTGAAAAACTGAATGAAATAGAATCCCGCTTTACTCGCATCCGGGAGTTTGGGGGACTGGCTGAGGAATCCGGCGAAAAAATTGCGGCATGCGAGAGACAGCTTAAGGAACTCAACGGAAAGCGGAAGCGGCTTGAGGAGGAGATGGGCGCGATATCCGGCGGAGCCGGCATGAAGGAGCTTCTCGGCAAGAAGGAGATGGTCCGGCGGAAGCAGGAAGACATCGCATCAGTTGAGGGGCGCGTCCACGCGAGTTTGCGCGCTCTCGACCGTGCGTTGAAACGGTATCGCAGGAAATGTCCGGACGAGCTTTCGAAGGCGTTTCAGGCAGTGCTCGAAGACCCCGTCGACTACTTCCTGCGGACGCAAGACGAGCAGACGCTAAAACTTCTTGATGCACTATCTACCGCCGTCGCTTCCGGGGAGGTTGACGTCAAGGACGCGGGAAAGACGGCTGACAGAATACGCGAGGCGCAGAAGCTGCTAGTGCCCCGATTGAAAGATGAGTATTCGCGGGCTCGTTCGCAGCTCAAGGCTCTGACTGAGGAAGTCTCCCGTAATCCCGCAGCCGAAAAGCTTGCCAGCCTTGCGCGGGAGCAGTCCCTTCTTGCGGCCGACGCTGATGCGACCCTCAAGGAAAAGGAGAGTGCCATATCGCGCAAGACGGCGCTGCTTGCGGAAAAGAAGGAAGCCGAGGAGGCGCTCGTGAAAACGCTTCGGGAAGATTTCGGTGTCGACCTTATCTCTAAATAAACGATGAGCAGCTACTTAACGCACCTTTTCGCCTACCTCCTGGCCGCCGTAACACTCACGTTCGTCCTCGTCCACTACGAGCTCGTTTCGGCAGGATACCCCATCTTCCTCGCGTCAATGGCAGTTGGCTGCCTCTACACGCTCCTCCCAGACATCGACATGCCCTCATCCCGCGCCCGCAGAATGCTCGGCAAAACGATGCTGGGTGCGGCCCTCGTCTGCCTCCTCGGCTTCCTCGCGGACGTGTTCGACCGGCGGGCGGTGTACGTTGCCGTGGGATTGAACTTATTCCTCTACGTCCTCTGGTATGTGAAGCACCGCGGCATCCTACACACGCCACTCGTTGGTGCAGTCTTTTCGGCGCCCCTGTACCTGCTCAACCCCCTCCTCGCAGCCTACGCCTTCATGGGATTCCTCACGCATCTTCTGCTTGATGGGGAACTATTCGATTAGGTGTCAAGAACCACTGGTCAGAGACCAGCGGCATGTAAATATACGCGAAGTTGTTCTTGACAGCAGACTTTGCCACCAGTCAACAGACTGGTGGAAAAGTCCTAATTTTTATTGGAGTTAGGTTAATACTTACTGTTGGGGTAACAGGACATGAAATATATCGTCGTCACTGGGGGTGTCTTAAGCGGACTTGGGAAGGGTGTGACTACCGCATCTATCGGTCGCATACTCAAGGACAAGGGGTACACCGTCATCCCGATGAAAATCGACGGGTACGTGAACGTTGACCCCGGCACCATGAACCCCTACGAGCACGGGGAAGTCTACGTCCTAGACGACGGAAGCGAGACAGACCTCGACCTCGGCCACTACGAGCGGTTCCTAAACATCGATTTGACCGGCGCCTCCAACATGACGACCGGCTCCGTCTATCAGACCGTCATCGACAAGGAGCGGCGCGGCGACTACCTCGGGAAGACGGTGCAGCTTATCCCGCACATAACCGACGAAATCAAGAACCGCATCAAGCAGTTTAAGGTGGATGTCGTACTGATTGAAGTCGGGGGAACCGTTGGCGACATCGAAAACCGCATCTTCATCGAGGCGCTCCGCCAGATGAGCCGGGACCCTGAAAACGAGTTCATCTTCATCCACCTCTCCTACGTTCCCATCATACTCTCCGGGGAGCAGAAGACCAAGCCCACCCAGCACAGCGTCAAGGAGCTCCTAAGCCTCGGAATCCAGCCTGACGTGCTAGTCGGCCGCTGCGAGAAGGAGCTTTCGGCCGAAACGAAGCGCAAGATCGCCCTCTTCTGCGGTGTCGGCCCAGGCAACGTGCTGAGCAACCCGGACCTTGAGGACATCTACTATCTGCCGCTTGTGTTGAACCAGCAGAATCTCACCGAAATCATAATCTCCAAGCTCAACTTGAAGCGCATGCCGGTGTACTCGTCGAAATTCAGCGACCTCGTCGAGAAGATTCACACCTGCAAGGAGGAAGTCGACATCGGCATCATCGGCAAGTACACGGGGCTTGAGGACGCCTACATGAGCATCAAGGAGGCGTTCAAGCACGCGGGCGCCTACAACAGCTGCAAGGTGAACTTGAGCTGGATTGAGGCCGAGGAAATAGGTGTCGAGCACTTAAGCCAGTTCGACGGCCTCCTCGTTCCCGGAGGCTTCGGCTCGCGAGGCGTCGAAGGAAAGATTACCGCCATCCAGTATGCGCGCGAGAACAACGTCCCGCTTTTGGGCATCTGCCTTGGAATGCAGCTTATGGTCGTCGAGTTCGCGCGAAACGTATGCAACCTGAAAGGTGCGAGCTCGACGGAAGCAGACCCAAAGACACCCCACCCCGTCATAGACCTCCTCCCCGAACAAAAAGAGATATACCGGAAAGGAGGCACCATGCGCCTGGGAGCCTACCCATGCGTCATCAAAGAAAAGACCCTCGCCTCACGGCTCTACGGCATGGACCAGGTGAGCGAACGCCACAGGCACCGCTGGGAGGTGAACCCCAAGTACATTGAGACGCTCACCGAAAACGGGTTCGTCTTCTCTGGGAAATACCCGAACAAAAACCTCATGGAGATGGTGGAGCTGCCCAAACACCGCTACTTCATCGGCTCCCAGTTTCACCCGGAATTCAAGTCCCGGCTCGAGAAGCCCGCGCCGCTCTTCGTGGGGCTTGTTCGCGCGGCAATCAACCGGCAGGTAGCCGGCGACTAGACACCCCAATTGGTGTGAGGGAACCCATAATATCCTGCCAAATATCAAATTGAACCCTTTTCTTTCTTAGGAAGAAAGAAAAGCGTTCACGGAAAAGAAAGAAAAATATCTGGCACCCTTTTCTTTTTCCCGAGGCTTTTTCTTTTCGGGAAAAGAAAAAGGCGCATTCTTCCGGAGAAATACTGGTTTTCTGACATTTTCAGGCTTGCAGGCTATCGAAACGAAAACTTTATATACTCGTGTTCCTATACTATTATCCTCAAGAGTGCGGGGATATCTATTAACCCAAGAGGATTGACTTCCGTCGAAAGGCGTTGAGGGACGTCATTCATTCGGCTTCGGCTGAATGCTCACGCAAGTGATGTGATGGAATCCACTGGATTTCGATTTGGTGGACGAGCCGAATGGGTTCTACTCTCCGGAGTAGAGGTTCGCCCTGCTTGACCCTATCGCACTCTCCTTTTTTCTACAACTCCCTCAAAAAGTTCCGCGTATGCCTTCGCTATCTCCCCCCAGTCAGAAACCTCGTACCTCCTTCGTGCTGTAAGAGGCTTCTTCAACACCCGCTTGAGCGCATCGCGCATGGCCTGGAAGTCTTCTGGATTATAGACCTCATTTGTTACCTTGGGGAGGATGCCCACGTCCGAGCCGACGACTGGGACCCCGCACGCATACGCCTCAATCGCCGTCAGGCAAAAGCCCTCGGCGAGAGACGGTATGATGCATGCGTCAGCAGCATGATAATACACGTAGATATCCTGCGTCGGCTCCCGGATTATGCTCTGCGGGCACGCTCGCCTAATCTTTTCCTTCAGATACCCCTCCCCAACCAGAACAAAGGTCGCATCATCCAATGAATTGATTATCCTCACAAGGTTCTCCACACCCTTGACTGGAATGAAGCGGCC
>CAZJQY010000006.1:0-12526 GCA_964548095.1 uncultured archaeon | reverse complement strand
TCGGCAAGGAAGCCGGCTTAAAGTACGTCTACGCCGGCAACATCCCCCACGAGGACTCCGAAAACACCGTCTGCCCAAAATGCGGCAAAACGCTCATTGAAAGAAACGGTTTTTCAGTCTCACAGAATAATTTGTCTGCAGGCGAGTGCGCCTCATGCGCCGAGAAGATAGAGGGAGTCTGGTGATGGAGAAGACGCTCAAGGAAATATTGGGGCGAATCACCCCGACAGAGGAGGAACGAAAGCGGGAGCTCGCGTTTGCGGGCGAAATCACCTCCTACCTCAAGCGCTTCGACGTCAAGCCGCTCGTCGTCGGCTCCCTCGCCAAGGGCACGGACTTGCGCGGCGACAAGGACTTGGACATCTTCATCATGTTCCCTGAGGAGACGAGCCGCGAGAAACTGGAGCAAGAGGGCCTGCGCATCGGAAAAACCGTCTTCAAGAAGTTTAGGGGGACACATGAGATAGACTACGCTGAACACCCCTACGTCAAGGGGCGGATTCGCGAGTTCGACGTTGAAATCGTACCCTGCTACGCGGGCAGAAGCATGAAGTCGTCGGTCGACAGGACCCCCCACCACACCCGCTACGTGAAACGGAAAATATCCGAACATCCAGGGCTTTCCGGGGAAATCCGCCTCCTCAAGCAGTTCATGAAGGGAGCCCGCGTCTACGGGGCCGAGGCGAAAGTTCAGGGCTTCTCAGGCTATATCTCCGAGATACTCACAATCCACTACGGGTCCTTTATAGGCGCCCTCGAAGCCGCCGTAGACTGGCACTTCGGAGAAGCCCTCGACCCCGAAGGACTGTGGGAGGACGCGGAGTCGCTCAAATACTTTTTCACGCACGCCGCCCTCATAGTCGTCGACCCGACCGACAAAGACAGGAACACCGCAGCCGCAGTCTCCCGGCAGAGTTTTGCAGGATTCATCCACGCCGCGAAACAGTTCCTGAAAAAACCGTCCAAAGAATTCTTCTTCCCAAAAAAGCGGAAGCCGAAAAGCCTGACAGAACTAAAGGATAAGATAAGGAAGCGGGGCACGAAGCTCGTAGCCTTCCGCCTCAGCCACGGAAAGATTAACGAGAACACGCTCTACGCGCAGCTCCGTAAAACCGAGGAGTCGGTGAAGAAGACGTTCGCAGACAACGAGTTCAAGGTCTTCAAGACAGGATTCTGGACCAACGAGACCGACACATCAGTCATCCTCTATGAGTTCGAGGTGTGGAGGCTTCCGCCCATAAGACACCACGCAGGCCCGCCAATCGACGCCGAAGGAGCGCACCAGGAAAGCTTCGTGGAAACCCACAAAAAACACAAACCGTACATCAAAGACGGCCGCTGGGTCGCCGACATAGAACGCAGGGTCCAACACATCGAAGACCTCCTCCCATCGCTCATCAAAAAACGTGAGGGATTCGGGAAAAACCTCAGGAAAACAAAAGTCACCATCCTCCACGACGAACAAGCGCTCACAATCAAGGACGAAACATACCTGATTTTCTTGGGAGAATTCCTATAACAGCCCACCAAGTGCAGCCGGAAAAGAAAAACCCCTACGCCTTGCCCATGAGCTTTCTGAAGCCTTGCTCTCAAGCTTTTAGAAAAAGCTTGACCAAAAACGAGGTAAGTGAGGTATTACTCGGCGGCGACTTAACACAAGATTAATAAAGATAGGAAATATTTGGTATTATGGTTATAAAAAAACGATACTCCACGATTGAAGAATTGATAAAGAATAATCTGAATGACGATGAAGACGTCGAAACTTTGAAACTTATGAAGTTTCTCAAAGATGTTAAAAAACGTGGATATTTTACCAAAGAAGAATTTTTAGAAATGGGCATGTGGAAAAGTCCCAGACCAAAACAAAGATATCTAAAAAATTCTGAAGAGGAGATTATCTCAATTTCTAAAAAAGTACTTGCTACAAAATTTGAAAAAAGAAGAATAGAACTACTCACAAGTCTTAATGGTGTTTCTATTCCAACAGCATCGGCAATTTTAACATTAATTGACCCCAAAAGTTATGGAGTAATTGATATTAGAGTATGGCAAGTCCTTTATTTGTATGGTTCTGTAAAAGATAGACCTGACGGAACAAATTTTGATTTCAATAATTGGTACAATTACCTAATGAAATTGAGATATTACGCTAAAAAATTCAAGGTTTCGGTTAGGGATATAGAGAGAACGATATTTTTTCATCATAAAGAAATACAAGTTGGCAATCTTTACAGATAGCTCAAAACTTCGTAAATCTTGATACGTTAAACCTATGTCTTACCCATCAACTTTCTGAAGCCTTGTGGCATGTCGCTCATCTGGTCGCGCTGGATTTCCTCGTAGAATCGGTAGAGGATTCCGACAGTAAGGAGGATTCCGGTTCCGCTGCCGATGGCGCCGACCAAGTCGGCTCCCGAAGCAAGCAATCCGACAGCTATCGAGCTTATTATGGTGAGCTGCGGTATGAACCGGTCCAAAACCTTTTTCACGATTCTTCCGTCCTGCCTCCAGCGGGGAATCTGCATGCCGATGTCCTGAATCTGCTGCGCGATTTTCTCGGAGTCGATGCCGCTCATCTGAACCCAAAACTTCCCGAAGACGACGCACAGGCCCGTGAACGCGATGATGTAGAATAGCAGGTGTATGAGGACCTGCTGGTTGAACAGCTGGTTCACCCGCTCTGGACTGACTATCCCGTGAAGCTCGTTCATGGTGAGTGTTGAGGATATGTAGTAGACGATTTTCTGTATGGACGTCATCTCAACGGGGGGGTTATTGATGTCGACGCCCGCGAAGTTCGCCCACATCTGCACGTTCGCAAGCAGTGCCGCAGCGAAGATGACGGGGATGTTGGAGACGTAGAAGAACCTGAGGGGGTACCTTCCCTTGTAGCCGCCGAGCCCCACGTGGGAGAGCGGCAGTTCTATCCTCATGGACTCGCAGTAGACGACGACGAGGAACACGAAGACGGTTGCGAGGATGGGATAGAGGAGGCCGAACTGCATGTTTCCGGAGACCATCTGGTCGAGGAAGTTGGGGAGTATGCCGGCGTACGTTCCCGCCGGGCCCTTGAGCGGGTTGATGGAGCGGATGAGGATGGTCTCGGACACGCCTGCCGCGATGAAGAGGCTGATGCCGCTGCCGATGCCCCATTTGGAGACGACTTCGTCGAGGTACATGAGGACGATGGAGCCGAGCGCGATTTGGAAGACGGTGAATGCGATGAGTCCCGTGCCTTCGACCATGTTGGTTGCCACGACCAGGGCCATGGCCTCGAAGAATGAGACGATGACTGTGAGGATTTTCTGCGCCCCCTGGTACAATGCCTTTCCTTCGGAGGTTTTCGTGTCGATTTCAATCATCTCGGCGCCGTGCAGAAGCTGGAGGATGATGGAGGCCGTGACAATCGGCCCGATTCCGGTCGAGATGATGGTTCCGATTTCCGAGGCGAAAATCATCTGCAGTTGGGCGAATCCGGCAATTTTCTCGGACAAAAGCTTCGGGGAGACTCCCACTGGGTAGATGGTCCCCATGATGAAGAAGAGGATGAGCGCTGCGGAAGTCCAGATGAGCTTCTCTTTGAACGCGACGTGCCTTCGGGGCAGGGATACTTCGGGGAGGTACTTGAGCGCCGGTTTCAGAAATTCTAAGTCCATCAGAAACCTCTCTTACGGGTTCAGTTGCCTCCTTTTTGCTTGGGCTCCTTGGGTTTGTCTTCGACTGGTTTTTCTGTTGTCTTCAGGGTCCCGCCGGCTGCCTCGATTTTCTCGCGGGCTTTTTTCGAGCAGACGGCAACTGTTATCTCGTATTTTTTCGAGACGACGCCTGTGGCGAGCAGTTTGTCGTATCCGAGCGCCGTTAAGTCGACGTGGAGTGTGTCTTTGGATTTTTTCGCCTTGCCTTCGGACACCCATCTGTCACTTAAGGCTTCTAGGTCTCCGACGTTGATGATGATGGATTGGATGATGATGGATTGATGTCTGGTGAAGCCGCTTCTCCCGAAGTGGTCTGGCATGTATTTTGAGACCCAACACCACTTGTGCTTTTTGCTCCCCGCCATCCCTCTTCCGCCGCGGGAGCCTGCGCCGCGGTGCTTCTGCGTGTTGCCGTACCCGCAGTTGCGCGAACCCCGCCGCTTCTGTATCTTACGGTTTCTCTGAGCCATCTACAGCATCCTCTCAATGAGTTGGTTTATGTCTTCTCCGCGGTGTCCGAGGACGCCGCCTTTACCATAAGGTTTCTTGATGCCGCCTCGCTCGAAGCCGCCGCGGGGCGGATTCAAGCGGAACACTGGCTTAAGATTCTTGACGTCGCTCATACTCGCCTTGCCTTCCGCGACTGCGGCCGAGAAGGCTTTCATGGTCTTGTGCGTTGAACCCTTTTTCAGGGCATCGTCTCCGAGTTTCCCGCCTCCAGAAACTTTGCCCCGCGCCTCGATGAGCTTGGCTACGGTCTCTTCCTTTACCGGGCCCCACGTGACGTAGTCGTTTACTTTGCGAATCATCCCCATGGTAGTTGGCTTGTTGTCTACGAGCACGCAGTGGTTTTTCCGCGTGAGATTCAGCATGGCGAGCGTGTCTTCGATGTCGCTTCGCACGTGGACTTTCCCGCGTATCCGGATGACCGCAATTTTTAAGGTTTTTTCTTCAGACATTTTCAGGTGCCTCCGCAGTCTTAGATGCATCCTGCTTGCTTGCGCCAGAGATGATGTCAAGGGAGGATACGTCCTGCTCCTTGAGCTTCATCTTGTTGGTTGCGTAGAGCGCGTTGTAGATTGCGTGTGAGAAGCTGAGGCTGGTTCGTGTGTGGCCGCTCGTGCGGACCCACGCGTCTGATATGCCTGCGAGTGCGAGAATCTTTTTCGGAATCTCCCCGCTCACCAAGCCAACGCCCCGTGGGGCGGGGGTTATCTCCACGCGCACGCCACCTGACTTGCCCTGCACCTTGAACGGTACGGTGTGAGGTGCTCCGCACCCGCATTCCCAGCTGCCGCACCCGCGTTTGACGCTGATGAGGCTGAGTTTAGCGCGCTCGATGGCTTTGCGTATGGTTGGGCCTGCCTCCTTCCCCTTGGCCTCGCCCAAACCGACGTAGCCGTTGCCGTTTCCGACGGCGGCGACGACCCTAAAGCGCATTCTCCGTCCGGAGTCCGTCACCCGCTGGACTCTTCCGACGTTGAGTATCTCCTCGGACAAGTCAGGGAGGAGTTTGTCGATGATTTCAACTTCTTTGAGGGGGGTACTCAGCGCCAGCACCTCGTCGATGGTTGCTATCTCCCCGCTCTTGACGTTCTGGCCCAGCATCGTCTTGGGCTTCCACAGGCTGAGTTCCTCCTTCTTTGCTTCAAGGTCCTCTTTGGCTGCCACAATCTCGTCGGGGAGGATGTTGGGAACCTTCGCTGAAGCGATCTTCTGCCACGTCGTCACCCGTTCCTCGGAGAGGCTCGTCTTTGAGGCGATGTCTTTTGCGTCCGCTCCGATGAGGTCGGATAAGTCTGAGATTCCCGCAGCCTTAAGTTCTGCCAGCCGTTTGATGCCCAAGCCCTTGATGTTGCTTAAGGTGAATGCGGCATCAGGTGCCTCGGGTGCTTCAGCATCCTCAGAGGCATCGGATAGTGATTCTGCTTCCTTGTTCTCGTCTTTCTTGTCTTTTTCTGTCATCGTGTCTTAACATTTACGCTGATTTGAGTAATGACTCCTTGAGCTTTATGAAATCCGCTGCTATGCTTCCCGCCTTCTTGTTGTGGGATGCGATATGCTCTCCTTTCAACCGCCCCTCGGAGGGGAAAACGACCTCGTCCACGGGGAATGAAAGTCCACCGTCGATTGCTCCTTTAAGGGCTGCGTAGATTGCCCCGCCTTTCACAAGCGATGATCTCCCCAAGTCTGCGATAACGTCGTTTGTGCCGGCCTTCTTTGCTCTGGTTGCCGCAAGCATCCCGACGAGGTAGGCTGCGGGGATGTTCGACGTCGCGTGACTCCAGCCCAGCTTAGCGAGCTCCTGTGAGTGGGCTTGGGCGACGATTTTGTCGCCTGCCTCCTCGTAGGCGATTACTTGGGCGAGCGTGTGTTTTGCAGTTCTTCTTACGACGAGGCGAGGTTTCTTAGACTTCAGCAGGTTTAATCTTTTCTTGTAGTCGGTTTTTCCCTTCCGCTGCCGCCTGTAGTGCACAAGGTATCGTGGTCCGGTTGCCATCGTTAGCTTTTTGTCTTCTCGATTTGTTCCCGCAGGTGGCGTCGGGAGTGGAACAGGTTCCCCTTCGCCTGCAGGTAGATTTTGCGGTACGTCGATTCGGTTATCTTGCCTTCGTCCTTGAGCTTCTGGATTTCGTCGCGGATTGCGCGAATCTTGCTGATCCAGCGGGCCTTCCGCGGCTGCCGGGCGGTCTGCTTTCCCTTGCGTCCGCCGTCTCCCTGGTGCCGTCCCTTCTTCTTTTGTGCGTCCTTCTCCCGGGCTCTCACCTTGCTCGGGCTTTTCTCTGGCCGTTTCCTGATGACGCCCTTGTGGATGAGGATGCGCACGTCCTCCCTCGTCAGCGCTTCAGCGACCTGCTCGAGCGAGTCTTCGGGTATGAGCACTCTGAGCACGCCAACACCCATGAGGTCAGCCGCTATGCGTCTCTGGTTCTTGAGGTTCATACTTCACCTTTCCGGGGGTTTAACACCACAATCTTGCGTTGGTTCGCCTCCCGGATGATGAGGTTTCTCTTGCGCCTGCCGACTTGAGATGCGATGATTGCACCGTGAATGCCGAGCGTGATCTTTGAAAGCTCTTGCACGTTTGAGACGCGCAGCGGCTTAAGTCCCGAAGAGTGGAGGCCGAGTATGCTCTTGGGCGAGCCGTAGCCTATGGAGGGGAGCGCACCTTTCCCTCTTTTTCCTTCGAGTTTCTTGCTGTCGATGCCGCGCGGCCTGCGCCAGCGGTCGTCGAGTTTTTTGACTTTTGTGAGTTCCTGCCGCATGAAGCGCGGCTTCTTTTTGCCTTGGACAGATGGAGCTCCGGCCACGTGCTGGATTTTTTCAATGGGTTTTGGCTTCTTCTCCTTGACCTTCTTTTTCTTTGCCGGCTTTTTCTCTTCTCCCGCCGCCTCCTTGGGCGCTTCTGCGGCGGGAGGCTTCTCTTTCTCCTTCGCTTCGGCGGCGGCTGGCTTCTTCTCTTCTGCCTTGGAGGCTGCTACTTGCTTTTTCTCCTCGGCCTTGGGGAGTGCCGCCAGCTTTTTGTCTGCGGCCTTGAGGACTGTTGTAGGCTTCTTATCATCAGCCTTGTGGGCAGCTGTCTGCTTTTTGTCAGCCGCCTTGGAAACGACAGTCGCCTGCTTCTCCAAAACTTTAGTGGATGCCTGATGCTCCTTCACGTCCTTTTCTTCTTTCAGAGCCTTCGGCTTTGATTCTGATACAGCCTTTGCCTTCTTCTTTTCGGTTGTCTTCTTGTTTTCGTTGGCCATATTATCTATTTTATGAGTTTCCCGCCTTTTGCGATGATGTAGACGCCGTCCTGGAAGACGCGCGGGTCAAGCCTCTTGATTTTGGTCGCCTGCTCGATGTTTGCGGCAGTCTGCGATACCGCCTCAACGTCTATTCCGGATACCGAGACGTTCTGGCCGCTCACCTTGACCGTAACCCCTTCTTTTATGGTAGCATGGCGGGGGCTTTTCTCGCCGAGGAAATTCTCGATGGATACGCTGCCTCCCGACGCCTTGACGCTCATCGGGAAGTGGGAGTAGACAATCTTCATTTCGTACGTCACGCCGTTGTTGACGCCTTTCATCATGTTCTTGATGTGGGCTCGTATGGTTCCCAACAAGGCGATATCCTTTTTCCGGTTTGCCTTCGTCGAGAGGGTGAGAAGTTTCTCCTTCTTCACGATGGACACGTGAGGGTTCTCGAAAGCTCGGGAGATTGAACCTTTTTGCCCTGTGACCGTGACTTTGCGGCCCTCAACGGTCAACGTCACATTGTCGGGCAATGGAACTTCAACCTTCCCAACATCTTTTTTCTGCACCATTCTGAGTTATGATTAGTATACGTATGCGAGAAGACGCCCTCCCTGCTCCGACTCCCTTGCCGCTTTATGGCTGATTACTCCCTTGTCGGTCGACACCACGATGGTGCCGAAGTCCCGGGACGGCAGAAAGCGCTTCTCCCACTTCGGAAACTCGAGGTACTTTGAGGGGAAGTGCGGTTTGATGACGCCACAGTCGTTGATTTTTCCGATGAGTTTCACGCGAATCTCCCCGCCGACTGCGTTCTCGGATACCTCGAACTCCCCGATGTAGCCCTCCTTCTGGAACACGTGGAGTATGTCAACCAAAAGCTTTGATATTGGAGCGATGACGCACACGCGCTTGCCGGAACGCTCGTAGTTCCGCATCATGGATATCGCGTCGTTGATTATGTCGTGCTTCATTTTTACCTCTGGGGTTTCTCCTTCCTGCCGCGAACGAGCTCGAGCAGGGATATGTCGTTGACCTTGATTACCTTGTATCGGACGCCGGGGATGTCGCCCATGGAACGCCCCTTCCTGCCTCCGATTCCCTCAACTAGGACATCGTCGTGTTCCTCGATGAAAGTTATCGCCTTGTTCCTCGGGCAGAACGCAGTTACCTGTCGGCCATTTTTGATGAGCTGGACCCTGACGCACTTTCTGATAGCCGAGTTCGGCTGCTTGGCTTCGATGCCGACTTTCTCTAAGACAATTCCCCGCGCCTGCGGAGCGCCCTCGAGCGGGTCGTGCCGGCGTTTTGACCCGAGCATGCGGATGCTGTATTCTGCCTTTTTCCATCGCAGGTGCTTCCTGCTGTCTGAAAGTTTTTTTGCCGCAAATTCTCCTTTACCCATTTTAATTCAAAAACACGTGAGCTAAATAATAGGTTATTCTAGTATATAAAGGCTGATAGGGAGGCTCATGGAGAACACGTCCGCTACACAACGTGAACCACGATGTCGTCTATCATATGATGCCTTCGCGCGAGTTGACGCGCGATTTTGATCCTCATTCCCTCCGAACCGAGGACTTTACGTCTGTCTTTTTTGTCCACTTCGATGACTGCATTCTTCTCGCCGTCGTTTTCCTTGAACTGGATTTTGTGGAGTCTCACGGGCTCGAAGAGCTTTTTCACGAACTCCTGCTGGTTGTCTCCTTCCTCGACAATCAAGACGCTCCTCCCGACGCTTTGGCGGACTTTCTCGATGTTCGCCCCCTGCTTGCCGATTGCCCGCCCCATGTCGCCTTTTTTGACGAGGAAGCCGAGCGTGTTTTCCTCCTTGACGCAGTCGACGACGGTTGCTCCCGTGAGCGACTCGAACAGCGTCATGAACTTTATTTCATCAGATCCCAGCCGGATTTTAGACCCCATGCTCCACCGCGACTACTTTTTGGCGATAATGGAAAACGCTGACACAGGATAGGGTTTGCCGCACATGGAACCCAGTTCGATGGTGTTTTTACTCACGATGTGGCATGGCACGTTCGAGATTTTCGCGTAGTATTTGAGCCTGTTTACGAGCGCTGGTTTGGCTTTCTCGCTTACGGCGACGAGCGTCACCTCTTGTGTGAGGATTGAGTCGAGCGTCTCTTTTGATCCGGGTACGAGTGTCTTCGCCTTGACCGCTTTTGATATCTCCTGCTGTAGTTCTTTCATTTTTCCTTTTTGACTGTGAGTCGCACGGTTCCGGTGCCGAGCGGTATGGGTTGTCCGACGATGATGTTTTCGGCAACACCCACCAGCCGGTCGACTTCGGAGCGCAGTGATGCGTTGAGTATGTGTTTTTCCGTCTCCTCGAATGCCGCCCGCGCAAGCACCGAGCCCTTGGAGCCGGATATCCCCTGCCGCCCTACTGCTTGTACTTCGCCGGTTGCGGTCATCCGGTCTGCGACGAGCATGATGTGCCGTAGGTCGACGTTGAGGTTCTGGTCCTCGAGGACTTTCATGGCTTCGATGATGATGGCGTTGCGCGTCGCCTCGATGCCGAGCGCCTCATTAACTTGATAGATGTCGTTGGTGATGGTCTTCGACGAGTCCACGCCTTCAATCTCGAACACGTTCTTTAAGTTCGAGCCTTCGACGTAGATGAGGTATTCCTCTCCGTGCTGTCTCACGTACGCCCGCTTGATTCCGCGCACGCCGGAGACCCTTTTCTTGTCGAGCTTTGCCTTGAGCTTCTGGAGTTCGGCGAGGGACTCGCCGCGGACCTTGAAGATGCCGCCTGGCGTTGGCTTGACTTCGGTGAGCTTCTCGATGATCTCTTTTGCCTCGGGCTCGTCGGTGCGGATGATG
Source organism: uncultured archaeon (assembly GCA_964548095.1). Taxonomy (GTDB): domain Archaea; phylum Altiarchaeota; class Altiarchaeia; order IMC4; family SCGC-AAA252-I15; genus SCGC-AAA252-I15. The sequence continues at coordinate 2,247 of CAZJQY010000006.1, read as the reverse complement.
AGTTCCTTGTTTTTGATGTCGATTTTGGTCGTGCACGCCTCCTTGAGGAAGCGCTCGCGAAGTTTCTGCGCCACCACGTCCGCGGTCTTCTTGGTCTTGTTGAAATCTTCGGTCAGGTATACGGTCATAATCGCGTTCTTCGGCGACCGCTTCGCGTCAATGATTTCGATGAGCCGGGGAAGACCTAAGGGGACCGACAGCTCGACGACGCCGGCGTAGTGGAACGTTCGAAGCGTCATCTGCGTTCCGGGCTCTCCAATGGACTGTGCAGCAACGGTCCCCACAGCCTCTCCCAGACACACGCGAGCTTTCTCGTAGGCTTCAAGCAGGTTTTTCCTGTCGTGCTCTTTCATGCCTGCGAGCTTCTCTTTGAGTCCTTCGGGTAGTGTCTGCGCGTCCATTTTCAGCTGGAAACCTCCGCTAATGCGTCTTCAAACCACCCTTTCTTCATGGGGTCGATGCCGTCTTCACCGTAGAGGAACTGGACGATGACGCCGTCGTCTCCGCGCACCGTGCCGTCCGGGCTCACGGAGAGGTCTTGGAGCGCGTTGATGAGTCGGCGCTGCATGTATCCTGAGCGCCCTGTCCGTATCGCGGTGTCGACGAGTCCTTCGCGGCCGCCCATGGAGTGGAAGAAGTATTCGGTCGGCCGGAGGCCCCGCTTGAAGTTTGAGCGCACGAACCCCGCCGCCTCCGCGGACACGTCGCCGCGCTCGAAGTGGGAGAGCGTCCGCAGGTGGTAGCCCCGCTTGATTCGCTTGCCTCTGACGGCCTGCTGGCCGACGGCGCCTGACATCTGCGTCATGTTGAGCATGTTACCGCGTGCCCCGGTGAGCGCCATGATGACGGAGTTGTTGAGGCCGATGTATTTTGTGGCAATCCGTCCTGCTTCGGTACGGGATTTGCCGAGCTCGACCATGATGTACTCTTCGAGGGATTCCTCGAGGGATTTGCCAGGTATTATTTTGAGTTCCTTGCGCTTGTATTCTCCGATGAGCTCGTCGACGTTGGTCTCGACGTCGGCGAGCAGCTTTTTGAGCTCCGCCTTACCGTGGGCTTCAAGGTCCGAGTCGTCGATTCCTACGCTAAAGCCGAACTTCATGATTGCTTTCACGCCGAGCTTCGTTGAATCGTCGATGAACCTCTCGGCGCGCTCGGGACCGTACGTGAGGAAGATGAGCCGAAGGAGTGCTCCTTCAGTCCCCTCTGAGTCGATGACTCCTTTCACGATTTTTCCGTTCTTGACTTCGACATTATTTTCGGGAATCTTCCCGCGGTAGTTGATAGACAGGTCGCTTGGTAGTATGAGGCTGAACAGCTCTTTTCCCGTGAACTTCTTCTTGTCTGCGGGAAGCGGGACAATGAAGGAGGTGAGTTTGAGCGCCTCGGCGCGGGTGAGTGTCACATCATCCTTGGTGAGCAGGTACAGGCCCGTCACGTGGTCGTGGCGTCCGCCGATGATGGGATGACCGTGTCGCGGCGAGACAATGCACTCGGCAACGCTCATGAGGATGTCGGCCTCCGCAATCGCCTCCTCGGACTGCGGGACATGGAGGTTCATCTCGTCCCCGTCGAAGTCCGCGTTGTAGGGGGCGCAGACTGCCGTGTTGATTCTGAAGGTGTTGTAGGGGAGCACGCGGACCTTGTGCGCCATCATCGAGAGCCGGTGCAGCGAAGGCTGCCGGTTGAAGAGCACGATGTCCCCGTCGATTAAGTGGCGCTCAACGCTGTCTCCGGGCTTGAGCGCTGCGGCAATCTCCTCCCGCGTGTCCTCGAGAATCCGCTTCCTCCGGCCCTCAGAGAACACGTTATGCGCCCCGGGGTGGAGTGAGGGGCCGTTTTGGACCATCACACGCAGCCGCTCGATGTTTCGCTCGTTCACTTCCTCAGGGAGCGTTAGCTCAAGCGCCACAGGATACGGGACGCCGACTTCGCCGATGCTGATGTTGGGGTCTGGGCCGATGACAGTACGCGCCGAGAAGTTGACGCGCTTCCCGGACAGGTTGTTCCTGAAGCGGCCTTCCTTGCTCTTAAGCCGCTGGGCGATGGTCTTCAAAGGCCTCCCAGAGCGGTGCCGGGCCGGCGGGATGCCGGTGATGCCGTTATCGAAGTAGGTTGCGACATGGTACTGGAGGAGGTCCCAGAGGTCCTCGATGATGAGCTGCGGCGCGCCGGAGTTGATGTTCTCCTCGAGGCGCTGGTTGATGCGCAGGATGTCGACGAGCTTGTGGGTGAGGTCGTCCTCGC
>CAZJQY010000005.1:0-13193 GCA_964548095.1 uncultured archaeon | reverse complement strand
ATAATTTAAGCCTTAACGGTTCCAGAGCTACCGTAGCAGTATTGGATTCAGGGGTTAATTACTCTCACCCAGCATTGAATATAGATCCTGGGGATGTCAATGATTTCACTGATATGTTGGGGGATGGGTATACATGGAACGGTAATGACACTAACGGCCATGGGACACATGTTGCAGGCATAATAGGAAGCACTAATGAAACATTCAGGGGAATGGCATATGGCTCCAAGATAGTTAGCGGTAAAGTCTATGCTGGAGGTCGGAAGTCTAGTTGGATGAGTACTGTAATAGAGGCAATAAACTGGGCTTATGATGATCAATCAGCGGATGTAATCCAGATGAGTTTTGGTTATCCTGTTGACTTTTGTTTAGGTTCTCCTTTTTATTATATAACAGATTCTGACGGTAGTAGTAAACTTACAGTGTACATCGATTATATGACATATACACATGCTAATCTGACTTTTGTCATTTCAGCAGGTCAATATGAAACAGAAGCACCTCAAGATTGTAATGAGGATGGAAACATATCCGCTCCCGCAGATGCATATAATGGGATAAGCGTTGGTGCTGCAAGTGATGATTTAACTCAAGTCGAAGTGTTTAGCGCTCATGCGCCAACAGCCGATGGAAGATACAAAATCGACGTAACAGCGCCAGGAGTAAACATATACTCACCAAACGCAAGCTATTCTACAACTGAAGACTTCACAACATTTAGCGGCACCAGTGCCGCTGCACCTTTCGTTTCGGGATTAGCGGCTCTTCTAGTTGATTACGCCGAAAAGGAGGGTAAGGAATACAACTCTCTGTTAATCAAGGCAGCTATCATGAACTCGGCCAAGAAAATAAATGACAGAGGTGGCAACCTATGGTATCATACTAATTCTGAGCCTCTTGATACTGATTCTGGTGCGGGGCTTGTTGATGCCAAAAAAGCTTATGAGATATTTTCGAATGAATCCAAGCTTTTTCAGGACTATATCCTAAATGGTAGTACTCGTGTTTACTCGGTTAACCTAACTTCTGCGACTAATCTTACCATTACTCTTGTCTGGCTTCGTCATGTTTCCAGTCCAAGCGATGATGATGTACTCGCAAATAATCTCAACCTTTTCCTGTATAATGAAAGTGGTAGCTTGATCGCGACTTCAACTAGCACTCTTGACAACGTGGAGCACATATACAAAGAGGTAACAACTCCTGGATTATATAAGATTAAAGTTTATGCAGTTGACATTACTGAAGGTTATTATGAGACCTACGCTTTAGCGTATGACTATAAAGCAGCCGCCATATACTCAAAACCCTTGATTGCAGGCTGGAACTTAATTTCCTTGCCGTTGAACATGGACGAATGAAAAATAAATTTATTATATTTCTGGCTATTGTGTTGACGGCTTGTGTAGTGATGGCTGGGCCGCCTGATCAACCTGAGATATACCAAGGTTACGCTACAATAAACGGAGTTCTTGCACCAAACAGTACGTTAATTGAGGTTAAGGTTAATGGTACAAACGAATCCGTGGGCAACACGACGATAAATGTTTCAGATGGTTCTTACATGCTTATCGTTTACTTCGACATTAACGAGACTAATGAAACTGATGAGGGTGCTGTTAGCGGGGAACTGTTGACGTGGTTTGTTAATGGTTCGCAGGCTGGCAGGCCCGTGCCAGTTAATGACACCGCGAATCCTGGGGGAGTAAACAACCTTTTTGTCGTCAGCGTCGGAGAAACTCCATTAAAGATTGTTGAGTATTCTCCTTCCAGTTCAACGCCTGTTGTGAACGAGAACAGCAGCATCACGTTCACCGTAACTGCGATAGGTCCTGTTTACTCTAATTTAGCATATAATTGGACTGTCAGCGGAGTAACGCAATCAAATTCTTCGTCTTTGGTATACAATTCCAGCGTGGGTGAGAACGGGACAAAGAATATAACAGTTCAAGTAAGCAATGGTAGTGCGTCAGACACGGAGTCATGGAATCTGACCATAAACATAAATCCTGTTGTTGAACCCAATGTACCTGATTTGAATGTGTCTGGGGGTAAGATCACACAGTTTAATCTGACACCCTACGAAACAGATTTTGAGGATAGTGGGGCTAATCTAAAATGGAATATCAGTGGTGACAACATTTTTCTATTCACAGTGGATGTGGATCCAACATCAGATATCCTTACCATTATCCCACGATTAGAATCAGGTTATGATGTAATGACTCTAACGTTGTATGATTCAGATGGAGGGGTAGATACCCAGAATATAGAAGTAAATGTTATACCACGATGCGCAGGCATACATCCCCCAGAAACAGGCGACTGGAATATCACTTCTAATACGTCTTGCGCTAACACTAACATCACTCTTTCCGGGAACAGTAACTTGAATGTTTTCGGTAACGTGACTCTCACGTTTGATAACGTTACTTTGATTCTTGATAACGGGACGTTGACGGCTTACGATGAGGGTAACGCTAACAGTGTGGTTAGTGTACTCGACTCGATAGTCGACTCGATCATTGATTGGATTACGTGAAAGATAAAATGTGGGGTGAGGATTAAATGAACAAGAAAAAGTTTTTTGCGGGACTGGTTTTTATTGTTTTGTTGCTTGCTGTTTTTGTGGTTGCGGACTTCACGTTGAAGACGCAGTCAGGTGATTTGTTGTTGTATCCTGCTGGTTTAAATGTGAAAGCTGGTAATTCTTCAAGTAAAGTGAACGTGAGTGTTTATGGAGATAGTCGAGTGTATTATGATAACTCTAATTTCGGGCGTTTTTACGCGGATAGTACCGGTGACGCTCATATGGATTCTAGCGGGGATGACATGGAGTTCGGCACTAAGGCAGGCTATGGAGGGTATTTCCTGTTCTATCATGGGACAGAGTATGGGAACTGTGATTATGACTCTGAGTTGAGGCTTTTTGGTGATGGAGTAAATCACTACCTCACGTTAAAGCATGATGGAACAGATGCAAATTTTTTATCTACAGGCGATGTAATATTCAATCCTACCGGAAATGATGTCGTGCCTAGTGCTACTAACACTCATCGTCTTGGAACCAATTCCTCTGCTTGGAAATCTGTGTCAGCGTATGACTTATGGGATGTAGGCGATACAGAATACTTAGGCAGAGGAGGAGTATTAAGAAAGTATGGTAAAAGTGCCTTGGAGTTGATTTCAGGGATTAAGGAAACAGACGACAGTCTTATAGACACTGCGTCTTTGCCTGATTATTACGTGGGGCAGCGAGGTGTTGACATGACTTTTGAAAACTGCACTCTACTTCCCGATAGCGAAAAAAATCTCGAGAAAAAAGTATGTGAGAAGTATACTGTACGCGACCCCGACGAAGTTGTCGTCAATGTGAACAAAAGAATTGCGTTAAGCGAGATGGCTATCCAAGAACTTAAAGAAGAAAACAACTTCCTAAAACAAGAACTATGCAAAAAAGACAATATGTATGGCTTCTGTAAGTGAGAGGTCGAACTGGAAGCAATTCGACGGAGGAGGAAACTGTTGAAATGATTGTCGACGACACTTACGCTGAGGCTTTTGGGAGTGTTTTTGCGCGGGTTCTGGTTACCGCGAAAAATAGTCTTTGGCTGAATAACGCGGTCTGCTCGGTCACCGGCTACGCGACGAGCACCATCTCCTGCGACTGCGAGGCGGGCGTGGAGAAAGTGCTCTCTGAGAAAGAAACGCCGGACGGCCGCGTCGGCGCAATACTCCAATTTCACGTGCCGAAGTTCAAGAAGGAGCCATTGAAGGACTTGGAGTGGGCGCTCATACACAGGCTCGGGCAGTGCGTTCTCCCGTGCCCGACTGCGCGCGTCTACAACGCCTGCGAATCCGAGAGCAAGCTTCCTGTCGGCTTCAAGCTCGGGTTTTTCGGCGACGGCTTCCAGAAGGAGGTGCAGTCGTACGGGCGGACGATGACTGAAATCCCGATTATGATGGGCTCCTTCCTCATCGAGAAGGAGCTCGGTTTCGCGGACGGGGTCATGGGCGGGAACCTCTGGCTCATGGGGGACTCAGAAGACTCGGCCCTCGAAGCAGCAGAGAAAGCCGTGAACGCGATAAGCGGAGTAGACGGAGTGATAACCCCCTTCCCGGGCGGAGCCTGCTCGTCCGGCTCGAAGGTTCGGAGCCTGAAATACAAGTTCATGATTGCTTCGACGAACCACGAGTACTGTCCGACACTGCGCGGTGCGGTCGAGTCTAAGCTTCCCAAAGGCGTTGAGTCAATATCCGAGATAATCATCGACGGGATTTCCGAGGCGGCCGTGAAGGAGGCGATGCATGCCGGAATAAAAGCATGCGCCGGTGTGAAAGGCCTCGTAAAAGTCTCGGCCGGAAACTACGGTGGCCGGCTCGGCAAATACAAGATTCCGCTGCACTAGGATGAGCGACGCAAGCCTAAAGGAGAAGGTGAAGGCGATTGCGGAAGCTTCTGAGCGCGCCTGCGTTCTTGAGGTTTCCGCGGAAAAGCCGGGGAACGTGACGCCGACCAAACAGTTCAAGGACACCTCCTACAATGACTTCCTCGCAGGTTCGGCTGCGATTAAGCCTTCCGTCGCCTGCGCGGCGGTCGCCGGCTGGAGGGCAGGCGCCGGGAACATAGCGTTCGACAAGCTAGGCATAGGTTCCTTGATTGAGAAGGCTGTGGCCGACGTATCCGCCGCTCACGGGGGCGGGAACACGCACTTGGGCGTCGCGCTCCTCTTCATCCCCTTATCGGCTGCCGCAGGCGTGTGCCTCGCCGAGCGCAGAAGCTTCCCGGCGCTTCAGGAGAGCCTTCATAGGGTGAGCGCTGCAACAACCGCGGCTGACGCCGTCCATTTGTACAGTGCAGTCAACCTAGCGAACGCGGGAGGCCTGCCTGACGCAGACCTTGACGTGCGCCGCCCAGAGTCGAAGGAGAGAATCATACGCGAAGGCATAACACTCTTGGACGTTCTCCGGTTGTCCTCCGGGCGGGACCTGCTCGCGCATGAGGTGTGCGAAGACATGCCCGTCCTCTTCGACGTCGCCTACCCGATGCTCGCAAACATGACAGGGCGGCTTCCTGACGCCTCATCGGCCGTCGTCCAGACTTATCTTGCGGTCCTCTCCCGCTACCCAGACACCCTGATTGCCAAGAAGGCGGGGGCGGGCGAGGCTGAGCGGGTCTCGAGGCGCGCCGCCGAGGTTTTGGATGCGGGGGGCGTGCTCACAGACGAAGGCAAGGAGGCGGTCCGCGTCTTCGACCGGGAGCTGCGCGTTGACGGCAACACTTATAATCCGGGGGCGACCGCAGACTTAATCGCTGCGGCGATTTATGTTTCGCTTCTAAAGGACGTTCTCGGGTGAGCTTATGTCTGTCGTCAAGAGAAAACCCGGTGAAGTCCTCTCCGTCACCCGCACGCAGCTTGAGGAGATGCTAGCCGCCGCCAAGATAGAGCAGGGTACTGCTTACGCAAGGCTTGTCCGGCCTGGGGGCCCGCCTGAAGGAGACTATGGCCTGCCGACGTCCGGCGGCGGATTCGAACACATGATGATGGGTTTCGATGAACTCCTAGAGCTTAAAGGATTAGAGTTCTCAAAGATGGTTAAACCCGGGTGGGTCTGCTCTTACGGGCCGGGACGCCAGTTCCGGGAGCTTCCTTTCCTCTTAGGCAGGCTTCCTCAGGCCGGGAGGATTTTCGCGGTCGAGGCGCAGAAAGAGTGCGTTGACTTGATGGCGAGAAACTACCTTCCGACGCTTCCGCCCGAGCAGCAAGCCAAGTTCGTTTTGATTAACGGGGACGCCGGGAATCTCAGGTGGGCGCTTCCGGACAGGTGCCTTAAGCTCGGATTCTTCTTCCACCTCTACGACACAATGCAGCTCGACGACGAACGAAGGCAGGCGATAACGGCGGAGGCCGCGCGGGTGCTCGCCGAAGACGGCATTATAGTCGCAATTGACTTGAAGGCAGACCTCATCCGAGAGCAGATGAACGCGGCGGGCATAAAGACGCTCGCCTACCTGTCTTCTGGAATCTTTTTGGGGACGTCGGATTCAGTATGAGTAAAGCTTCCCGTATGGCCGGTGGCTGTGGGGGGCTAGTTTCGTGAACTTTTCCGAGAGGATGACTCCTAGCTTTAGCCCGAAGAGTTTGCAGAATTCCTTGAGGTAGGGCGTTATCTCTTTCATGTCTTTCTCGTCGGCCGGGTAGGCTTTGACTTCCTTCCCCAGCTGCCAGTCCGCCACCTTGCCTCGGATGTATATGACACCGCCGTGCATGCCCGTCCCCACCCACTCGCCGACGACGGGCTTTCCGTTATCCCCGAGGCCTAAGAGTATCTGCATTCCGCCTGCCATGTATTCTCCGAAGAAGTCGCCTGCCCTACCGCCGACGACGATGACTGGGACGTTCTTTTCGTAGGATTTCATGTGGATGCCGACACGGTAGCCTACGTCCCCCCTGATGAATATTGTACCCCCTCGCATGGCGTATCCTATGACGTCTCCGGCCGAGCCATGCACCACCACTTTTCCGGAGTTCATGGTGTTCCCGACGGCGTCCTGGGCGTTGGCGGCGACCGTTATCTCCGGGCCGTCCATGAAGGCCGCAAGGTCGTTTCCGGGAACGCCTTCCACGGTAATCTTCACGTCCCCCTTGAGGCCGCACCCTATGTAACGCTGGCCGTTCACGTTACTCAATGTGATGGATTTAGCGCCTCTTTTTAATTCCTTGTGAATCCTCTCATTCAACTCCTTAAAGTCCAGGCGATTCGCATCTATCCTCACACTTCCACCCCCGGCCCGGTCACATTGTGCTTAAGATACTCCTTTGGGAGCGCTATAATCCCGAAGTCATCTTGCAGCAGGTGGTCTTTAATGCTGCTTACATCTATCCCGTCTTCTATGAGCCCAGTGAACAATCCAGCGCGGTCTATTCTTCCGACAAAGATTACTCCCCGTATTTTCCCGTCCTTCGACACAATCTTTCTGTAGACGTAGTCCTGCGGCTTGTACTCTTCAGTGATAGTGTATCCTCCCTCCTTGGGGTCTGTTATGCCGACCGATACCGTCGGGAGCCCGTGAATCTCAACCGAGTTCATAGGGAAACCTCCGCCGTACTCTGTGCTGCCTCCCGCCATGTTAACTCCCGCAATTCTACCCCCCCGCACCGCAAGCGGCCATATGGCAATGGAGCGGCTGGCGTCGATGAGGCTGTCGTGGGCTTCGGCGACGTCCCCCGCCGCGTATACGTCGGGAACGCTCGTCCGCATCCGCGAGTCAACAATTATGCCCCGGTTCGTCTTGATTCCCGTGCCCTCAGTGAGAGAGATATTCGGCTTAACTCCAATCGCAAGGACTACCATACCGCAGGAGAGCTTCCTTCCGTCGCGGAGTTTCACTCCTGAGACCATCCCTCCTTCGCCGATTATCTCCTCAGCCGTGTTCTCTGTGAGAATATCAACGCCCTTGTCTTTGAGGTAAGCCGTCATAAGCTGCGACGCCTTCCTGTCGAAGGTTGCGGAAAGAATTCTGTCCGCAAGCTCAAGCACCGTCACCTTAAGCCCCAGCTCGACGAGGGCTTCTGTTGTTTTAAGCCCTATGAGTCCTCCGCCGACTACGATGACGTCCTTCACCTTGTGTTCCGTAAGGTACTCTCTAACTTTTTTCGCGTCGTCCCATCTGGTGAACGTGAATACTCCCAAGAAGTCTCCTCCTTTGAGCGGCGGAACTATTGGTGTTCCTCCTGTTGCGAGAAGAAGCCTATCATAAGGTACTTCCTCTCCGTCTTCGAGGAGGGCACTCTTTTTCTTTGAGTCTATCCTAACGGCCTTCTTTCCTGCCGTCAGGTTCACCTTCAAGTTCCTGTAGAATTCCCCTCCCTTGTAGTGCATCCTGGCGTCGTCTACTTTGCCTGCGAGCCAGTACGTGATTAATGGCCGGGAGTAAGCCTCATATGGCTCGTCTGAGATGACTGTTATCTCCCCTTTCTTGTCGAGGCTTCTTATCGCCTCAACCGCAGAAAGCCCTGCCGTGGAGTTTCCGATGATGACGTACCTCATTTCTCCCCCTCCCGCTCCTCATAGACCAGCGCCTCGTTCGGGCAGTTCGCAACGCACACGGGCGTATCCTCGCCCGCGCACAGGTCGCATTTGGAGGCTACCTTCTTCTCTTTCGTGTTTCGGTTTATGACGCCGTATGGGCATACCATGACGCACATCCAGCAGCCGACGCACTTGTCTTCGTCGCAGAGCACCGCGTGAGTCTCCGGGTTCCGGTGCATTGCCCCCGTAATGCAGGCGTCAATGCAGGGGGCGTCGTCGCAGTGCCTGCACTGGACTGCAAAGGAGACGTGTCCGGACTCCTCGACGAAAAGCCTTGGGACTGCCTGATGCTCGACCTTGTAAGCCTTCACTATGTCCTTGGACTTCGAGTGCTGGGTGATGCAGTACACCTCACACAGCCTGCACCCGATGCAGTACGCCTCCTTCGCGTAAATCTTTTTCACCCTACCACCCCTCCCCCGCATGCTTTATGCCGAGTATCGAAAGCTCTTTGTCGGTAAGTCCCACGCCCCGCAGGTGGTCGCGGTTTCCTCTAAGCGACTCTATGGCGTTAATTCCCATGCCGCCCATCATCTCCTTAATCTCCATGGACCACGCCCGCAAAAGGTTTCCGAGCCTTCTTTTCCCTATCTCCGGGTTCAGGCGCCTCGTAAGATAAGGGTCCTGCGTTGCTATGCCCCAGTTGCATTTCCCGGTGTAACACTTCTGACATACGTGGCAGCCCATCGCAACCAAAGCCGAAGTCCCGATGTAGACTGCGTCAGCGCCCAAGGCTATCGCCTTGATTACGTCCCCGCTCCCCCTGAACCCGCCCGCAACGATAAGAGATGCCTTATGGCGTATACCCTCCTCCCGCAGGCGCGCGTCGACGACGGCGGTAGCAAGCTCGATGGGGATTCCGACGTTGTCCCTTATAACCGTCGGTGCTGCTCCCGTTCCCCCCCGCAGGCCATCTATTGCAACGTAGTCTGCTCCGGCCCGCACTATGCCTGAGGCAATCGCCGCGACGTTGTGTACTGCCGCAATCTTCACGCCGACCGGCTTCCCGTATCTTGTCGCCTCCTTGAGTGCGTAAATCAGCTGCTTTAAGTCTTCGATGCTGTATATGTCGTGGTGCGGCGCAGGAGATAAGGCGTCCGTGCCCTCGGGTATCATCCGAGTCTCGCTTATCTCCTGCGAGACCTTCTCTCCTGGAAGGTGTCCCCCGATTCCGGGTTTCGCCCCCTGCCCGATTTTAATCTCAATGGCTGCCGAATGCTCCAAGTACTCTTCGGTTACGCCAAACCTTCCTGATGCGACCTGCACTATCGTATTCCCCGCGTACTTGTAGAGCGTCTTATGCAAGCCCCCCTCCCCTGTGTTATAGAGCGTCCCGAACTCGTTGGATGCACGTGCAAGCGACACATGGGCGTTGTAGCTGATTGAGCCAAACGACATCGCCGAGAAGAGTATGGGTGTCGTAATCTCAACGTTCGGCGTAAGCCTCGTCTTAAGCTCAGGCTCATCCCCGCCCGAAAGCTCAACCTTCTCCGGTTTTCCGCCGAGGTAAGTCTTAAGCTCCATCGGCTCCCTCAGGGGGTCGATTGATGGGTTCGTAACCTGCGAGGCGTTGAGCAGGATGTGGTCCCAGTAGATTCTGTAGGGCTTGTCGCATCCCATGCCGGTGAGGAGTACGCCGCCTTGTTCGGCCTGCTTCTGGATTTCCTTTATTGCGCTTAAGGTGAAGTTCGCGTTCTGCCGGATTTCGGACGGGTTCCTGCGGACTGTGAGAGACTTTGTCGGACAGAGTGTGACGCAACGCTGGCATCCCACGCAGTCCTTTGAGTCGGACAAAACCTTGTTTGAGTCTGCGTCGTAGCGGTGGACGTCGTTTGAGCACTGGCGGACGCAGACCTGACACTGAATGCACTTCTTCTCATCCCTTTCCACTATGAAGTCCGGTTGTCTTGGATTCAATGCCATCTTACCTTAACGTGAATATGGTCGGCTCCCCGGCTTTAGGGTGCCACACCTCAGCCTGCGGGGAAACCTCCCGTATCGCACACTCCTCGCTTGCGAGGTATACGTTGTCTCCCTGCCGTCCTGCCACAAGCAGCCGCAGTTTCACCCGGTCGTTCAACCCCATCATGCCGCCGTCGAACCCGACGATGATGCTGAAGGGGCCGTTCAAGAGCGCGCTACCGTACGCAAGCCTTATCGCCTTCATGATTTCGCGTTCCCTCTCAGGGAGCCGCTCTATCTGGCTCCAGAACGGCGGTGTGAGCGCTTTCGCGACGTACTCCAGCGGAAGCCCGTGTTTTCTCGCGAGCAGGTCTATGAGGTATGCCACGACTTCCGTGTCGGTTGCGAGGGTGCACCTGTAGCCGCTGGCTTCAAGGTACCGTCTGTTTACCCCATAGGAGGATATTTCTCCGTTGTGTACTACGCTTAAGTCGAGGATGTTGAATGGGTGTGCGCCTCCCCACCAGCCTGGGGTGTTCGTCGGGAAGCGGGAGTGTGCAGTCCACGTGTGTGCCTTGTATTCTTTTATCCTGTAGAACTCTCCAATCTCCTCTGGGTATCCTACTCCCTTGAATACGCCCATGTTTTTTCCTGAGGACGCTACGAAGGAGCCTTTTATTTTCCCGTTGATTTCCATAACCCTGTCCTTCACATACTCTTTTTCGTCTTTCTGCCGGCTCTTAGGTTTAAGGAAGTACCTCCAGAGGAGCGGCGGGTTTCTTATGTTCTTCGTCGTCTTTGTCGGCATCTCCTCGTCGTTTTGTATTTCGAAGTGTTTTTTCAGGAAGTCTTCTGTCTCCCCTTTCGCCTCCTTGTTCTCGTAGAGCATGTGGAAGGCGTACGAGTCCGGGAAGTCTGGGTATATCCCGTATCCGGCGTAGCCTGCGCCGAGGCCGTTCGAGCGGAAGGACATGATACCCATGGCTCTGATTATCTCGCGCCCATCTGCGGCTTTCCTTCTTTCGTTCATTATGCCTACGAGGCCGCACCCGCTTATCTCTTTAGTGTACTCGAGTGTCATGTCCTAAATCAATAGTGTATACTATTATAAAAGCTAGTAGTTTATTTTTTTCATAAAAAGTCAAATTATAGTTTATATAAAAAACTAATTATAGGATATATCTGCTAAAAAGATTTAACAAACAAACAAAATATTGTATCATTGCTAAATCCACGCAGAAGTTTTTGGTTTATAATACAAACTATTGTTTTTTAAATGCGAAAACACATCTACATAAAGAAATCATTACTAAATAATCCAATTAGTAATAAAAAACACAGATTTAAACCTAAAACATAAGAAAAACCCCATATTCTTCATGTATAAATGAAATTAAACAAAAACGAATTAAGCACCCTGAAGTTGCTAATCGAAAACGGCGGCCAGTCCAACGTCGAGATATCCAAGAAGCTCGGCATCACCCCCCAGGCCGTCGGGAAAATAAAGCGGAAGCTCGAGTCGGCCGGCGTGGTCAGGGGCTACTCCGCGCAGGTCGACCTTGACGCGATTGGGGTAACAACCTTCGCCGTCGCGCTCTTCTCATACTCCCCGGACCTCTCCACAAAAGATCGGGAAGAAGAATCGAAAGAAAGCCTGAAGAAGCCGAACATCCTCACGTTCTGCAAGATTCCCGAAGGCGACGTCACCCACATCGTGACATACGGGTTCCGGAACCTGGACGATCTTGAAGGCTACTTCCAGAGGCGGCAGGAGGACGCGGGCTTCAAAAGCTCGCTCAAGCGGCTCTACATCCTCTCGAGCAGGGGCTTGCTAAAGAATTCCGTCAGGGACATGCTTCTTGACGTTCTCAGTTCCCCCGTCAGTTTAGGTGCATAATCAGAATCTGTCCTATGGTGCAATGAAAAAAACTTTATTGTTGTTGTTGTTTCTTTTGTAAACAAACACTGTGCTTAATCATTCTTTTATAAACTAATCGTTTTTATTGTGGGGTTCGAATTCTTCCCACATAAAATATGTGGGTGATACTATGAACTTGAGAAGACCAAATGCTAACGAATGTCTGGGGACGGTAAATCGCTCCCGCAATGTAGCGCCAATGTCCGGAATCTGCACGCGATGCTTGGACGGATGCACCGGAAAATGCGACCTCTGGCTATCAACCTTCCGAGGACGAGAACTCCTCTACCCCGGCCCCTTCGGCGAAATAACAGCCGGCGCGGACAAGGAGTATCCACTCGACTACTCGCACTTAAACATCCACGGGTACGCGGTGGGGGCATTCGGCCTGAAAAAAGGCCTGAAAGCAGACCCGGACGACGCCCGGTTCCCGAACGTCGACACCGAGACCGAATACGGTTGGGACAAAAAGGTGAAACTCAAGGCGCCCGTCTTCACAGGTGCCCTCGGCTCAACCGAAATCGCGCGCAAAAACTGGGAGCACTTCGCAATAGGCGCCGCAATATCCGGCATAACGCTCGTGTGCGGGGAAAACGTCTGCGGAATAGACCCAGGCCTCAAGCTTGACGCGAAAAAGAAGGTCAAGGAGTCGCCGGAGATGGACAGGAGGATCACGATCTACAAAAAATTCCACGACGGAAAATACGGCGAAATCCTCGTCCAGATGAACGTCGAAGACACAAGGCTCGGCGTAGCAGAATACGTTTCAAGCAAACACGAACTCGACACCATCGAACTCAAGTGGGGTCAAGGCGCGAAATGCATTGGCGGGGAAATCAAGGTGAAGACGCTTGAGCGCGCCATCGAGCTCAAAAAACGCGGCTACATCGTGACCCCAGACCCGGAGGACAAGGCTGTTCAAGCGGCTTACAAGGACGGCGCAGTCAAGGAGTTCGAGCGCCACTCAAGGCTCGGCTTCGTCACCAAAGAAGGGTTCATGGAAGAGGCGGACAGGCTCAGAGGTTTAGGCTTCAAGCGCATCACGCTCAAGACCGGCGCCTACGGCCTCCCGGAGCTTGCCATGGCAATCAGATACTCGAGCGAAGCCAAAGTGGACTTGCTCACCATCGACGGAGCAGGGGGCGGAACCGGCATGAGCCCATGGCCGATGATGAACGAGTGGGGTATTCCACCATTCTACCTCCACTCCATGGCATACCACTTCGCCGAGAAGCTTAGGAAGAAGGGCATGCGCGTCCCGGACCTCGCCTTCGCCGGC
>CAZJQY010000004.1:0-13724 GCA_964548095.1 uncultured archaeon | reverse complement strand
TTTCCCCGCCGAAGAAGGACCTCGTCACCTACATCGCGGAGCAGGCGAGCGTTGGCGGAGCACCCTTGGAGGTGTCTGAGCGCCAGTTGACGAATCTTACGGGCATGGTCGAGGACTACTCGATTTTCATGTGGGTGGGCAGAGACGACTACCTGCCTAGGAAGTTCACCTTGCAGATGACGCTTAAGTCCGGAGACCTCGCCAGAAACACCCTGATTCGCATGGAGGCATGGGATTACGGGAAACCCGTGAGTATAGCGGCCCCTGAAAGCACATAACAGGGAGGAAGCTTTACTTGTCCCGCCGGCCCCACCACAGGACCGCCCCGGCGACTGTCACAAACGCCACCGTAAGAAGGGTTGTACTTTGGTTTATCGGGACGCTCGCGTTCTTGTTCAGCGCGTAGAGGATTATGGGCGGCACCAGCCCTAAGAAGAAGCTTAATGAGATTAGCCATGTTGTGCTCGACTCCTTCCTCGAGAACAGCCCGCGCGCGAGCGCGTAACCTGGGACGAGGAGGAGCACAATCATAGCAACCGAGCCCGTGATAATGGCCTGCGTTTCCATTGTATGGATATGAATAGGAGAATCGGTTATAAAAGACTGCGGAGTATCTTGGGGGCGCGGACGAGGAGCGAGGCCGCTGCCTTAGGGCTTCCTAGCAGGCTTCTAATCGTCTTCGACGCGTAGTCCATGTCGCCGCCGCCTTCGAGCGCGCCGGCTGATGCATCAAGGATGTCAAAGATGACGTCGACGTTTCTCGCCGAAATCCTGTCGACCATCCTCCGCAGCATAAGATGCAAGGAAAGCTCCCTCCCGATTGCCCGACGCCACGCTCGCTCATAATCCCGCTCGCCGACAAGGGACGCGGCGACGGCTCCCAGAACAACGCCACCTCCCGTCGTTGCCTTCACCTGGCCCGCAGCATCCCCCACACAGCGCACCCACCCGTAGTCTGCCCGCACCTTGGGGTCGTATACTGGGATAATCCCGTAGACGCGGTTGCGCGGCTCAACACGCTTCATGCGGCCGCACGCTTTCAGGTGCTTCAAAAAGGAGGCAAGATAGGGAGTAGGGTTCGTGCGCGCACACAAGCCGACGCGCGCGAAGTCTCCTGCCGGGATGACCCACGAGAAGAAGCCGGGCACGTTCAAGTGCAACTCCACGAAGTCGGGGTCACACTCAACTTTCACGTCCGCCTGGGCGCCGACAAGGAACCTCTTCGGATGATCCAGGCCCAACGTTCGGTGCATGCGGTAGTCGACACCGGTTGCCAGCACAATACGTTCGGCATCTATTGCTATGGACTTTGCCCGCACGCGTCCGGGAACCACACCGACCACACGCTCCCTTCGAATCCGCGCGCCCGCGAAAGACGCCTCCTCAAGCAGCAGCTCGTCGAACCTGCGCCTGTCCACCACATACGCTTTGGGCTTGTCTGCGCGAAGCTCGGAGCATCGGCCACTTGGGGAATAGAAGCGAGCTCCCCTGACGGTGTTTAAGAGCGAATCCTTTGGAGAGATTCCCAAACGCTCAAGGCCCGAGACACTAATGAGGCCCGCGCACTGAACTGGCTGGCGGGAATGCTCTTCGAAGACGACGACATCACCCGTGCGGGAGAGCGTTTTGGCGGCGACTGCGCCGGCCGGTCCTCCCCCAACAACCACGGAAGCCATATTCAGCTACTGGGCCCGCCTCTGCGCCGCGTCTTCATCTTCAGTTCGTTGAGTTTGCCTATGAGGTTTCGCGTCGCCCGGAACGTGGGATTGTCGGAGCCGACATCATCGACCTTGATGAGGCCTTTCTCCTCGAGCACGTTCGCATACGATAAGACCGTCTTCTTGTCGAGGTCCATGGTCTGCGCCGCCTCATCCAGTTTGATGCTCCCCCACCGGTGCAGAACCTTGATTAAATCCTGCGTCTCCGAAATCCAGTCTCCGTCTTCTTCGCCCATGAGGTTACCGTCCTGCGCCCCGCCCCTAACATTGAGGATGCTGTCGAGCTCGCGCTCCTTATACTGCTCGGACTTGCTCGTAACGGATTCGATGACCTTGTCCTTCTTGCCGAGCTCCTCCTTTAAGGCCGCAATCTCCTCGTCTTTCTCGGAGACACGCCGCTCGCACGCCGCCTGAGCGTCGGCAAGCTTCTTCTCGTAGTCTTTCGCAAGCTTTTCCTTGGCTTCCGTCTCATCCAAGCGCATTTTGTGCTCCCGCGAAAGATGCCGGGAGAGTGCCTTGATTTTCTCCTGCTCGAGGGAGTGGACCGTCTCTTCGCCTGAAACAAACCGCTGCTCGTCTTCCAGAAGCCGCTCGGTTTGGCCGCTTGCCTCCTTCTCCTGCGCTTCGAGGCGTCGCTCAAGGTCTGCGGTCTTCTTCCGCTCTTCGTCGTAGAGGTGGCGGATGCGGTCGAACTCCTTCTTGAGCACGTTGTAGGATAGGTCGTCCGACACCATCTTAGCGCCCCCGTAAATCAACGACGTCGTAGACGTCGGGCCCCGTCGAGATGATCGTTGTCGGGACGCCGACCTCCTTCTCAATCATGGTGAGGTATTGCCTGGCTTCGGAAGAAAGCGCATCGTAGGAGCGGACGCCGGCGCACTCGGGGAACATCTTGTCGATGCAGGTTATGGCAATCTGGGTTGCGCCGTTGACCATCGAGGAGTAGCGGGCGAGCTCGAAGTCGAATGCCCCGATTTTCCTCGGCCGCCCGGTGACGGTGCCCTTCTCGCCGAAGTAGAAGGCGATTTTCTGGTTCGAGTTCTCGCCGGAAGCCCCAGCATCCTCCGCGCGCGCTAAGACGCGCTCCCATAGTGGGTCTTTCTCAACCTCCTCGTCGGAGAGGTAGTGGACGTAGGGGTCTTCGCCGACGCGGCTCATGTAGGCCTTGAAGATGACGTAGACGTCGCTCACGTTGGTTGGGCCGAGGCCGACGTCCGCGCACGCCGATGCCGCGGAGGTGTCCTTGGAGGTTACGTAGGGGTAGTTTCCGTAGTAGAGGGAGAGGCCGAAGCCCTGGCTTGCCTCAACAAGCACCTCGCTTCCTTCCTTGACTGCTTTGTTTACCATAAGCGGCACGTCCGCAAGGTAGCCGGAGAGCTTCGGGAAGTCCTTCGCCTGCTTCGCGGTCCTGTTGACGCGGGCTGCGTTCGCCGGGCCGCAGCCTGAGCCGGTGGTGCCAAGCCTCTTCGAGTTAGCAGATGCGTCGAGCTTCTTGTGCTTTTCTTCGATGACCGCGCACCTGCGGTCGACGAAGATTCGCCCAGCCGTTTTCGTCTGCTCGACCTCAGCGAGAAACCGTTCGACGTCCACGAGGACGCCGGCGCCGACGGCAAGCTGCGATGCCTCGTTCACGAACCCGCAGGTGATCATCCGAAGCCCGTATTTCACGCCGTCCTTGATGACAGTGTGCCCCGCGTTCGGGCCGACGCCAGCACGTGCGATGACCGCCGGATTATCCTTCAAGGAAAGGTAAGAGACGATTTTGCCCTTGCCCTCGTCCCCGTAGTGTCCGCCGACGACAACAGAAGCCATTTTCCGTTTAGGTATGGAATTCTGGGCTTAAAATAAGTCCTCGTCTTGGACGTAGCTTTTCCCGAGCGCAAGCGCGATTTCGGCTTTCGCAAGCTCTTTGCCGAGGTATGCTGCGTGGACGCCTTCCGCAAGCCCCCTGCCTATGATTTCCTTGTAGAGGGCTTTCGCTGATGTTCCCTTAAAGACGGTCTTGGGCGAGGCGTTCGTATAGTAGACCACGCGTATCTTTCCCTCACCCACATGTACTTTGAAGTGCTCATCCTCAAGCGTTACCCTCCTATCTTTCGAGACGTCGATGACGGAAGCCTCCGCCGCCTTCGGGTCGGCGACGGGCTCATATCGCGTCTTCTCCTTGAGCTTGAGCAGGTCTAAGCCGAGGTCCTTCGGCGGCTGCCCCCTGACCTTGGATAAGTACATCATCCTGCACGCCGTCGCAAGCTCCCCTACGGCGCCGCGCGTCTTAGGGCTTGCCTCAGTCGTGAAGAGAAGCTGTATGTTAAGCTCTGAGGCAAAGCCTGCAAGCACCATGTTCACTCCGGGGGAGTCCGCGTCTGCGAGCTCGGTCACGTTCCCGGCTCCAAGGAGCATTGGGGTTTCAGGGTTCCTGCCTCGAAACTTTATGTAGGATGCAAGCGACCAAGCGAAACCCAACCCCAACGGGGCAAGCAGCGGGTCCGCAATCACCGGACACCCTGCGTCCCGGATGAGGCGCTCAAGCAGGGAAACGCGCTCTGACACCGTCTCAGGTACCCTGCCTTCCTTGGTCCTCGGGACGACGACAACCGGAGTCCGCAGGGAATGCGAAAGCCCGATAGTCTTCTCGTCCAAACTCAAGATTAAGTCAGCTCCCGCATCCGCTGCCGCAAGAATCTCCCGCTCGCTCATGGAGTCAACGCTTACGGGGGCGCGGATGCTGGCGCGCAAGGCATCGACCAATCCGGAAATCTCAGACGAGTTGTCTTTGCCGGCTATCATCCCCAAGTCTATGATGCTTGCCCCACAGTCGAGGAAGTAGCGGGCCCGGGAGACAAGCTCGTCCTCAGATAGGAGGGGCGCGTCAGGAATCTCGGAAACGACGTGCGAGAGCCCGTCCAGCCGAATCTTCTTTTTCTTTCCTATTGTCATGCTTCCGCCGTCCGACCTTAAAGCCTTATTAAGGATTCTCTCGTTTTCCTTCTGTATTTCCCCGGAGAGCACTTCCTCCGCCGACTTTGTGGTCGAAAACTTCTTCTTGGAGAGGTTTCTCATGAAAATGGGGATGCTGGCGAGATTCTTCGGCCCCTTGACGCAAGGCATCCCAGTCTTACGCGCGAGCGCGGAAACATCCCCCCGTATGGTGCCGGGAAGCACAATAAGCTTCGCCCGCACCTTCTTTCGGATAAATTCGGCTGCTAGGGAGTCTAGGTTTATGAATGCGGCGACTGACACGTCCGCGACGTAGACGTTCGCTTCGCCGACGAGGGCGGACAGACGGCCCGCTGCTTCGCGCCCGGTCACAAAGAGGATTTCCCGCATGGTGTTTTATAGTGGATGTTTAATAATATAGTTGCGGTCATAACTTTCTCGACAACTAAAGTTATGACCTCACATATAGTTGAGGGTAAAACCGCCTAAAAAGCTTCGCCCTCAACTATAATATCCCGATAAAATGGCAGGTACCTATCTGATTGAGGTAAGAATAAAACTCAAGAAGGGAATGGCCGACGCCGAAGGAGAGTCCGTGAAAAAGGCGCTACACCTTCTCGGCTACCCCATCGAACACGTCGAAACCGTAAAAACCTACGTTCTCACAGTCACCGCCTCCTCCGAAAAGAAGGCGCTCACCCAAGTCGAAGGCGCCTGCACCAAACTTCTGGCAAACCCGGTAATCCAAGACTACACACTCAAGGTGCTGTGATGGCTGAGCTCTACAAGCGGAGGGGCGGCCTAGACGTTTTTGAGGTCAGCCTACTCAGGGCGTCTGACGCGGAACTTGAGCGGGTGAGCAGGGAGCGTTCTCTCGGGCTTTCTCTTTCTGAGTTGCGGATGGTTCGCGACCACTTTAAGGGTGAGGGCCGTAATCCGACGGACGTTGAGTTGGAGGCGTTCGCGCAGAGTTGGAGCGAGCATTGTTGTTATAAGACGAGCAAGCCCATCTTGAAGAAGACTGTTTTTAACATCAAGGCGCCGCACGTCATCTGCGCGATTTCGGAGGATGCGGCGGTCATCGAATTCGACGAGGAGCACGCTTACGTGATTAAGATTGAGTCCCACAACCACCCCTCAGCCTTAGACCCTTACGGCGGTGCTGCGACAGGTATTGGGGGGATACTCCGCGACGTCGTCTGCATGGGAGCCCAGCCTATCGCGCTTGTGGACCCCCTCTTCTTTGGGCCCCTTGACTTTCCGGAAGAAAAGCTTCCTCGGGGCACGAAGCACCCGAGCTACCTCTTCCACGGGGTTGTCGCAGGCATTGCGGACTACGGGAACCGCGTGGGGATTCCGACGGTGTCTGGGATGGTGTTCTTCGACGACTCCTACGTCGGCAACTGCCTCGTGAACGTAGGCTGCGTGGGCATCATGAGGAAGGACGAGCTCATCCACTCCCGCGTTGGCGGAGTCGGAGACGCCTACATTCTTGCAGGCGGGAAGACGGGGAGAGACGGCATCCACGGCGTCACCTTCGCCTCCGCCGAACTCTCGAAAGAAAGCGAGGAAGAGTCGCGGCCGGCAGTCCAGCTCGGATACGCCATCATGAAGGAGCCGCTCATGCACGCCTGCCTTGAGGCCAACAGGAAGAAGCTTCTTAGTGGAATGAAGGATTTTGGGGGCGGCGGACTATCCTGCGTCTCCTCGGAGATGGCTTATGCGGCGGGAGGCCTCGGCGCAACCATCGAGATCGATAGAGTCCCGCTTAAGGAGGAGGGGCTTGCGCCTTGGGAGATTTGGGTGTCTGAGAGCCAGGAGCGTATGATGGTTTCTGTTGCGCCTGAGAACGTGGGCAAGGTGCTTGAAATCTTCTCGTTCTGGGATGTTGAGGCGACTGTTGTGGGGAAGGTGGATGATTCGGGAAGAATCAAGGCGACTTTCCGGGGGGAAAAAGTCCTCGACCTGAATCTTGAGTTCCTGCTCGCGGGCGTCTGCTATGATAGGCCGTACACGATTGTGAAGCGCGATTCAACGCACGTCACGTATCCCATGCCAGACCTTGCCTCCGCATGCCTCACAGTAATTGGATCCGCGAATGTGGCAAGCAGGGAGGCAGTCATCCGCCGCTACGACCACCAGGTGCGGGGGAACACAATACTTTCGCCCATGCAGGGAGTTGTCGGTTACCAAAGCCACGGGGATGCGACAGTCCTCAAACCCCTTTCAAGCTCGTACCGGGGGCTTGCCTTGACCGCGGACGTGAACCCAGACCTCTGCAAGGCGGACCCCTACTGGGGCGCAGCCTCCGCAGTCGATGAGGTCATGCGAAACCTCGTCGCAGTCGGCGCCCGACCCCACAGCATGGTCGACTGCCTAAACTTCGGAAACCCCGAGAAGAAGGAGCGTCTCGGCGACTTCAAGCGCGCCTGCGACGGCCTATTCATGGTCGCAGACTACTTCAAGTTCCCCTACGTGTCAGGAAACGTCTCGCTCTACAACGAGTCCTCGCTCGGGCCGGTCGCTCCGACGCCGACACTCCTCGGCGTGGGCGTCATCGACGACGTCAGAAAAGCCGTCTCATCAGACCTCAAACGGGAAGGCTCGCTCCTATATCTTGTCGGCGACACCGCAAGAGAGCTCGGCGGCTCCCAATACCACAAGGCGCTCAAACTTGCTGGGGGTGTGGTCCCGCAGGTTCACCCCGAGAGATTCGGCAAGAAGATGGAGTTCCTGCTTTCCGAAATCGGGAGGGTGCATATCCTCTCCTGCCACGACCTCTCTGAGGGGGGGCTTTTCGCCGCAGCCTGCGAGATGGCATTCGGCGGACGCCTCGGCATAGAACTCAAGCTGGATGCCATGGGAGCTTCCTTGAGGGCTGACGAGAAGCTGTTCTCGGAGTCGAACGGCAGGTGGCTCGTCGAAGTCGGGAAGGAGAATGCGGCCGCCTTAGAAGGCTTCGACGATGCGGTGAGAATCGGGCGCGTGCGCGCGACCCGTGATGTAGTTATTTTCGATGAGGGAGTGGAACTTGAGTTCTCGCTCGACGAGTTGAGGGGCGCCTGGAGTAAAGGCGTTTTGGAGGAGTCGGGATGACGGACGCGGCGGTGGTATTGATTGAGGGGACGAACTGCGAGGACGAGTCGGTGCTCGCCTTCGAGAAGGTGGGGCTCTCAGCCGAGAAAGTCCATTTAAAGCAGCTTACTGGAGACTGCTCTAAGGATAGGCAGAGGAGAGTCTCAGAGTACGCGGTGCTTTTCTTCCCGGGGGGATGGAGTGCAGGCGACTACGTGCGGGCTGGGGCGATTTTTGCTGCGCGATTAAAGTCAACACTTAGGAAGGAGATATCGGAGTTCGTGTCTGAGGGGAGGCTTGTCGGAGGAGTATGCAACGGCTTCCAAGTCTTGACCGAACTCGGACTTCTCCCGGGCTTCAGGGGGTTGCGCGACGTCCCGGACGCCGCTCTCGCAATAAATGCATCCTCCCGCTTCCAGTGCAGGCCGGCGTACCTGCGGCATGAGAACGCGTGCGCCTTCACGGGAAAAATCCCCAAGGGGATGGTGCTTCAGGTGCCCGTCGCCCACGCTGAAGGGAGGCTCACCTTCGGAGTGAAAAACACGGAGTATCTTAAGAGACTTGAGGATAACGGTCAAATCATCTTCCGCTACTGCATGCCTGACGGCAAAGACGCAGACGGCATCTTTCCCTGGAACCCGAACGGTTCAATCGATGATATCGCGGGAATCTGCAACCCCGACGGAAACGTCCTCGGCATGATGCCTCACCCGGAACGCGTCATGGAGCGGATTCAGCAGAGCGATTGGACGCGCGCCAGCGCGAAGCGAGCGGGGGAGGGGAGAGCCTTCTTCGAGAGCGTTGCAGCCTACCTCAAGAAGAGGATTTAGTGTTGTTGGTCAGCCGAATAATCCTTTCTTTGTGCCTGCGGTTGAGGACAGTATGCGGGTGTTTAGTATCGAGTTTATGTTTCGCAGGTACTCGATTAGGACGTCAGACCACAGTACTTCATTGTATTCGATGTCGCATGAAAGTTTCCTGAATGCCTCGCCTATTTCAAAGGCTTCTGCTATGCTCTTCTCCTGTTGCGTGAATTTTTGTTTTGCGTATTCCTCGCTTTTTAGTTCGAAATTTCTTTTCGCCTGCTTGAGCTTGCCATAGCTTTCAGACGACTCTCGCATGAGCTTTTCCACCTGCACCACAAGGTCGCTCATTTTTGTCGGGTCTTTTGTTTTCTCGGTTTCCTCTATGTTTGATGTTGCCTCGTGGTAGAGTCTGATTATCTTGGATTGTGTGTGTGATATGAAGTTGCATGCGACTTCTGTGTAGGCGTGGAAGAGCAGCACCCTGAACAGCGACTCGTCTTCTGTGCCGCAGACGAATGACAGGGTATTGCTTTCGTAGAAGTCTTTCGGGTCATAGTAGACGACGAGGTCTCCTACCTTTTTCTTAGGCAGGGTAATCGAATTCAGGTCTTTTCCGCTCAACACGATTGTGTGGAAGTCTAGGGGGAGTATGTCAGATTTAATCTGATTGTATGACACCGTATGGCATGATTTTATAATTTTTTCTAGAAGAACCGAGCGGGTATCGTTCATGAATTTTATCGCCGTGTTCTGGATGTTTTCTTCGGACAGTTCTACGACGAAATAATGCAGTCCGCTCCAGTCTTGAACGAATTTTATATGCGGATAACCGAGGTAGTCCAATATCTCGAATGACGCCTCCCTGCCATACGCCCTGCCGCCGAGTTTTAATCCTGCTTTGTCTATGTTCTTGAATGTCTGATGAACGTGGCCGTAGGACCTTGGAATCCAAGAGCAACTGAGTACTTTAACCATCTATGTTAGGATATTACGCCAGGGGGTATAAATAATATTCATGGTCGCTTGTGCCGGCCAGCATCACGCATCCGCCCTATCTTTTTCTTAGAAATGGCACTACATACGCCAGCACAATCAGTATTATCCCCGCAATCTGCAGGATTTTTTGCCCGCTGTAGATGAGCAGTAGGCCGAGCGCCATGAGAGCTAAGCCTTCGTTTGTGCAGAGGGGGCAGGTGATGGTCTTACACCCGCCCTTGGACGTAGCGCACGTTTTCCCCGCCATCTAAACTTTCTCAATCCTCGGCGCGAGGTAGTAGACGACCTTCCCGCTTCCGATGGCGTACTCCACCTTGAGCGGCGCGTCGGTCTTCAGGTTCAGGATGACGACGCTTGGAGCCTCCGCGGCGCGGAAGATGTTGTCCAGGTGGTCTAGGGAGAAGACAGCCCTCGCAGGACTTTTAACGTTCTTTGAGAGTATTGTGTCGTCCGTGAACTGTATGTCGACCGAGCCCGTGTCTCCGTCAGACTTGATGCTGAAGACGTCATCGAGCTTGAAGGCCACGTGGTTGGAGACGAGGACTGCGTCCTTCAACGCCTCCTTGATGACTTCGGGCTGGATTTTCACTTCGGCCGAGAACTCGATGTTCGGCTCCTTCGGCGGCGTCGACGAAGCCTCGATGACGGATATGTTGAACTCCCGCGTCATCTGGTTACGGAACACAATCTTAAGCCGCTGGTCTAGGGAGAGCTCGATTTTGTCGTCGGCGCGGGCGCGCTTGGTAATCTTGGAGAGTTCGGAGAAGTCGACGCCGATGTTCACCTGCTCCTTGACCTCGTACTTCTCGAAGGCGGATGCCGGCAGCATGAAGTCGACCAGCGCAATCTGGCTTGGGTCCATCGCCCGAAGCTTAATCCCCTCCTTCTTAATCTGGAACGTCCCCTCGTCAATCAAGGCAGCTATCGCGTCAATAGAGTTCTTGAAGCTTTTCGTGTCGGATATCACCGCATTAAAACTTGCCATACTCACATCACCCTACCATGAATTCGATGACATAATATGTGAGTCATAGTTAAAAAGGAAAACCCTACTGCGCGTGAAAACGCCGCCTGACCAGCTCCTTGTCCAAGGAGAGGACGAATGCCGCGGCCTTGGGGCCGCGCTCTTTCCCGATGAGTGCGGCATAGATTGCCTTGAACGTGTCTGCTGGGTTGACGCCCAATTCCCGGGAGACTTCGTATATCCGCTTATGGAACGATTCAGGAGACCACCTGCCCTCCAATTCGCCTGCGATGCGGGAAAGCACCCTCTTCTGCACGTCAGATAACGAGGCATACGCCCCCTGGACGTCGACGTTCAAGTCGAATACAAGGTAGTCCGGGCCGTGCCGCTTAACCCATTCTCCCGCAAGGCGCACGCGGGAGACAAACTTCTTTAGATCATATTTTGCGTAGCCCATGCCATCGACTTTCTCCTGCAGTATCCTGGTGTTTCCGTCTGGGACAACCTGAGCCAACACCGCGCAGAGCGTGTATGGAACATGAGAGCGTTTAGGTTCATCCGATGCCTGCGAGAGCATGTAGTGCTTCTTGGTTTTTTCGTCGCCTACTTTCTCGCCGTAGAACACGGCTTCAGCTTCATCGTACTCGTCGGCAAGATTCGGGATGCGCGAGAGGTCGATGTCGCGCTGCTTCTCAAGCCTTTTGTACATGAAAAACTTGAGGACTTCAGGCTCCGCAATCTCAAGCCACTGCGCAAGCGTGATGACGTTCCCCCTGCTCGAGGAAATCTTCTCGCCATTCAAAGTGAAAAACTCGTAGACGAGCGGGTACGGGGGCTCCCACCCGAAAACCTCCTTTGAAATCAACTTGCTCGTGTCATATGAGCCGCCCACCGTCGCATGCTCCTTTCCGAAGGGCTCGCACGTCACCTTGAAGTGACGCCAGCGGGCAGCCCACTCAACACGCCAAGGGAGCTTGCCCTCGCCCTTCGTGATGTCGGATTCGCCCTTGAACCCGCAACCTGAAACCTTCGTCCCAGAAACGTCCGCGCCCTCGCAAGTATAGGAGACAACATCGCCGTCGACTGACATTGGAGTAGTCGTTGATATGCGGCCGCAGCCGCCGCAGATGGGGCTCCAGGGGATGAAGTCGTCGGGAAGCGGCTTATCCCTGAACTTATCCAGAATCTCCTTAATCTTCGCGCGCTCGCGCAAGGCAGTCCGAATCTCCCCCAAAAGCTCGCCGCGAAGGTAAAGCTCGCGCCCGGAAAAGTGTTTGGGCTCAACCCCAAACGCCCGCAAGTCATCGAGGAAGGGGCCCGCGAAATGCTCGACAAAATTTTTATGGCAGCTGCCTTTGGGGTCTGGTATATTGTAGACTGGCTTCCCCAAATGCCCCTCAAGGTGCTCCATGCCCCGCGGCGTCTTCCTGAAGGGGTCCGAGTCGTCGGCCACCCAAATGAGCGACGCATCAATGCCGCGCTCGGAAAGAGCCTTCCGCACAGCGTCCCCGCGGATGACGTCTGAGGCATTGCCCACGTGAGGTATGCCGGAGATGGACGTCCCAGTCTCGATGACATGCCGCCCAACCCGCCGAGCAAGCTCCTCAGCCACAAGATACGCCCAATGAGCTTCCATACTGAATTATGCGATTTAGTCCAATAAAATAGTCGGAAGTTATTAACGGCGAACTAAATACTTAAGCGTCAGGTGACGAGACTGCCAGCACCGCCTCAGGAGCACCGTAGGATGGGAGTACAGCGCGCAAGACTCGCTCTAGTCTTGGTGGTGTTTATCACCGCTCTGGCAGCCGGCTGCATGCAGCGTAATCCGGATGGCGTAAAGGCCGGAGAATCCCCTGCGGTTTTGACGAGCCAACCCTCAGTTAACACGGAGGCTAAAACAGGGTGTGAAGGCGGAGGATGCGGTGAACAGGAGCCTTTTGTGATGGGCTTCATGCTACTCGACGAAAAAAATCCGTTCGACAATGAGCTCACGTATGCCTTGGATGCGGGTGCGGGGGGTGTCCGAGCCCCCTTCTGGTATCTCGGAGGAAACTTCCGGGAGTTGGGGGCGCCCACCGACAAGCTTGCTGCCGCTGGCTTCGAGGTGATAGCCAACGCACAGCCTATGCCTCCAGGCCCGCCAGGAGACTACAGCCAGTACAAGAGAAAACTGAGGGCGCTTGTTGAGTCGAAGAAAGAGACGGTAAGATACTGGCAGATTGGTAATGAGCCGGACCTTGCCTGGACGCTGAGAGGCTACGGCGCCGACGATTACGTGAACTTCTTTGTCGAGTCGGAGAGCGTCATCAGGGAAGCCTGCCCGGACTGCAGGATTGCGTTGGCCGGCATAAGCAACCAGTACGATTCCTCAAGCGGCAACTACGAGTTCTACCGGCAGGTGCTTGAGGGCATACGAAAGAGGAGTCCTAGCGAGCGCCCCTTCGAAGTCTTCGACGTGCACCTCTACACCGACGACGGTGACTATGGGAGAGCGGCTCGGGCGGTCGCGGACTACAGGAGGCTTCTTTCGGAGGCCGGTTTTGGCTATGACATCGAGTTCGTGAGCACGGAAGTCGGAACCTACTCCGGAAAACCGAAGAGTGCCTCAAAGAACCTTCCTTTCCAGTCTGAGGAATTCCAGGCGAAGATGCTGGTGAAGCTTTACACGGAATTGTTCAGCGCCGGCGTCACGAAGGCGTTCTGGACTAACGTGATAAACGTCAACAAATTTGGTGTCGAAGGCCAGGAAGGCGGCTTCTTCGACCTGGTCGGCCTCGTCTACAACGGCAACGGCAGCTACGACAGAGGCAACAACATAGCGTGCGGGACGAAAAAACAGGCGTATACCGCATACAAAAACCTCGCTTCGAAAATACGCGGGAAGACCAAATGCGAGACGGTTGCGGAAAACATTTACAAGTTCAGCAAAGGCGATGAAGTTGTCTACGTCGCCTGGAACGACGCAGGCGGCAGACTGCCTCCGGAAGTATCGGGGCGAGTCCTCGTCACCGACTACGCGGGCAACCAAAAAGTAAAGGAGACCGAGACCATAACACTCGACGACAACCCCATCTTCATCGAGAAACAGTAACCCAACCTTATATTGCCTGACTCACTCATTAAGTAGGCAGGTGACGGCGCGAACAACCTCTGACATCGACCTTTTTCTTTAGAAAAGAAAAAGTTCGACCAAAAAGAAACTATAATAGTCAACAAACACGAAAT
>CAZJQY010000003.1:8685-14188 GCA_964548095.1 uncultured archaeon | reverse complement strand
ATACTACGATTTTCTTGGGTAGGGTGGATGAAAGTCTGCGCTACGCCGTAGAAACGCTGTAGCAACAACAATTACGATGGCTCGTATGCACGCGAGAAAGAAAGGGAAGTCTCGCTCTAAAAAGGTCGTGAGGCTGAAGGTGCCCGAGTGGATGACTTACTCCGCCGACGAGGTGGAGGAGGTCATCGAGAAGCTTGCCAAGAGCGGCAACTCGCCGAGCAAGGTCGGCCTCATCCTCCGCGACCAGTACGGCATACCCCAAGTCAGCGCCATCACAGGGAAGACTGTGACGCGCATCCTCAAGGAGAAGAAGCTCGCCTACAAGATTCCCGAAGACTTGAGGAACCTCATCCAGAGGGCGACGAACCTGCGGCGCCACCTCAAGGATCACGGGAAAGACAAGCACAGCGGCTACGGGCTAAAGCTCATCGAGTCCAAAATCCACAGGCTGACGAAATACTACAAAGCAGAAGGAAGGCTTTCCGAGTCGTGGCGCTACGACCCCGAGAAGGCGAGGCTTGAACTATAAAATGAACACACACGCAATCCTCACCACAGAATCGAAGAAGCCCGAATGCGTGCTTCAGGCGCTGGCAGTAGACAACGGGAACGCGCACATAACATCAACTCTGGCGGGAGGCTTCATCAGGACGGAAGTAGCATCCGGCAGCGCGCGGACGCTCCTTGCGACGCTGGACGACCTCCTGCGGTGTCACATGATCGCCGAAAACGTAATCTAAGATGGCAAGAAAAAAGAGCATCAGTTCATGGAAGCAGAAGAAAAGCTACAGCATCGTAGCGCCGGAGAGCTTCAACAATCAGCAGCTCGGCCAGACGCTTGCAGCCGACGTGAAGAACCTTGTCGGGCGGACGGCAACCGTCTCCGCAAAGGAGCTCACGAACGACAAGACGAAACAGCAGTTCGACCTGACGTTCGTGGTCACCGAGGTTGCCGGGGACGTCGCCAAGACCAAGTTCAAGAAATTCTCCATTTCCTCCGGCTACCTCCGCTCGAAGGTCCGCAAGCGCATGACGAAAATCGACTACATCTCGGACTTCACCTTTGGCGGGGAGAAGGCGAAGGTCAAGGTGATGGTGGCTGCGGGAAGGCAGGCGAGCAGCCAGCAGAAAAAGCAGATTGCGGCAAAGATAACCTCAATCCTTGACGCGCGCAAGGAGAACAAGATAGACGACGTCGTCCAGATGATCATCTTCGGGAAACTGGGCACCGAAATCTTCCACTCCATCAAAAACATCTGCCAGATACACCGCGTCGAAGTGCAGGAAATAAGGATGCACTAAGCCCTTAGGGGTAGACGACTTTCTTCTCCGACACGTCGAGCACGATAACCTTGTCTTTAAGTCCCGCGGTAATTGGCGAGTTTCTTATAATCTTCTCGACGGCGTCTGGCTTACACTGGGAACCCGAGCTTAAGAGGAACACGGCCTTGTCGGGTTGGTGCTCGAGCACGCGCCACAGGTGCTTGAAGATTTCTTCAAACGCTCCGAACTCGAGGCAGAAGACTGTGTTGGGTTCGACCCACACGAGACTGAATTTCCCGAAGGCGAGCCCGTTTTTGATGACCGAGGAGTCTTTCCTCACCGTGAAGCCAAGCCGCTCGCCGAGCACGCGATAGTAATCTATAACCGCCTCCTTAAACGGCAGCTTGCACGTCTTGACGTGGCCTTCAAGTTCCGTGAAATTCGACACCGTCTCAATCATTTGAAGTATCCTCGCGAGCACGCGATGGCTTCGGGGATGGATGCGATGACATCGGTCGCAGTCAACGAAACCCCTAAATGCTCGCAGGCGATATCGCCCGCAAGACCGGTCAAAAATGCCGCCGCACAACATGAAGTCATCGGGTCTCTATTTTGCGCGAGCAGTCCCCCCACGACCCCCGCTAAGACGTCTCCAGTCCCGCCGACGGTCATCGCGGGATTGCCAGTCCTGTTGAGCCGCGTCGTCTTCCCGTCCGAGATAACATCAATGCTGCCCTTAAGGAGGATGTGAGACTCCGTTTTCCTGCTGAATCCCTCAACAACCTTAATCCGCTCCCCCTCATCGTACTCGCCGAAGAGACTCCTAAACTCCCCGGCGTGCGGCGTGAGCATCATCTTCGAGGTAATCTGATTGCGCTCAATCAGACGCAGCGCGTCGGCATCCACGACCACCGGGACCGAAACCTTATGGAAAAGCTCCTTGAGAGCGTACTTCGTGTCCCCGTGCCTGCTCAACCCGTTCCCCACAATCATGCAGTCGCACTGCTGCGCGAGGATATCGCTCACGTCATCCTCACTCATATGCTTTTTGGAGGCAAGCGATCGCACAATAAGATTGGGGTCGTATGGCATATGCTCGGCAACATACTCCGGACAGCAGAGGATGACTAAATCAGCTCCCGCCTTAAGTGCCGCCTGCGCGACGAGCATGGGCGCGCCCACGTAGTCTTTCGACCCGCCCACGACGAGAACCCGCCCGAAATCCCCCTTGTGGGCTTCTGCACGTCGTTTCGGGATGGCGAGATACACGTCGCCGGGGCCGCAGTAACGCTGCGCTTCGAGAGGCAATCCGATATCGACTAGTTTTGAGCCGGGGATTTTCTCCTGGTGGAGCGCAAGAATGGTGTCTGCGGCAACTTTGAGGCTGCTGTCGCCCGAGGGGACGTCAACTGAAATTTTTGGGCACGCAAGAGAGTTTATGAGCGCAATAAGGCTTCTGACAGGCTCCCTGACCTCCCCAACAACGCCCGCACCCAAAAGTGCGTCGACGACCACGTCGCAGCCTTCGACTTCCGCCCGGATTTTCTCGCACTCGCTTGAGTCGCGCACTTCATGGAAGCCGACGTCGAGGGCAGAGAGCATGTCAACGTTCTGCTGGCATTCCCTGCTGCGTTCTCCTGCGACGGCGTAAACCCGGACTTTTTTCCCCTGCGCGTGCAAAAGCCGGGCAGCCGCAAGACCGTCGCCGCCGTTTCCGCCCCTCCCAGAGAACACCACAACGTCTGCGTGTGGAGCGCACTCATCCGCGATTTTCCTGCCGGCGTTCTCCATGAGAAGAATCGTCGGCACCCCCAGGTAGCGCGCGTTTATGTCGAGGGCCCGAGCATCCAATCGCATCACCCCACAACTCATCCATACGCCGGGCCGGTCTCATCCTTGCCGAACGCCCGCTGATAGTATTTGATTATGTCCTCGGTAATCGACGGTTTAATCTTGTCCAGCGCCTGGTCAAAGTGCTTCGGAAGAACGACCGTTGCATCAACGTTCTCGCGCAGCGCATTGAGCCCCGCCTCCCGGCAAATCCCCTCAAGGTCCGCGCCGCTGTAGTTCTCCGTCCGCTTCGCGATGGCCTCAAGGTTCACTCCCTTAAGCGGCATGTCCTTGGTGTGTATCTTGAGTACGTCAAGCCGCGCATCCTTGTCCGGCGACGGAACAATGAGCATGCTGTCGATTCTTCCCGGCCTAATGACCGAAGGGTCAAGCATGTCATGACGGTTTGTCGTCCCGACGACGATAACATTGTCAAGGCTTTCGATGCCGTCAAGCTCGGTCAAGAGCTGGTTGACGACGGTCTCGGTGACGTGGCTGCCGGAATACATCCCCCTCCGCGGCGCTATCGCATCGATTTCATCGAAGAGGACGATGGTCGGCGCCGTCTGCCGCGCCTTCTTGAAGATTTCGCGGAGCCCCTTCTCAGACTCGCCGACCCACTTCGAGAGGAGCTCAGGCCCTTTAACTGCGATGAAGTTCGCCTCGCTCTCGGTTGCAATGGCCTTGGCGAGCATCGTCTTTCCGCAGCCGGGCGGGCCATACAAGAGGACTCCCTTAGCAGGCTTTATCCCCATCCGCTTGAAGGTATCGGGTTTCTTAAGCGGCCACTCAACAATCTCCTGCAGCTTCCGCTTCACTTCGGCGAGCCCTCCGATGTCATTCCATTTGACGTCGGGGACTTCGACGAGGACTTCACGCAATGCTGAGGGATCTACGACCTTGAGCGCTTCAACGAAATCGGTTTTCCGGACGTCGAGGTTCTCCAAGACCTCCGCAGGAATCTCCTCCTTCTCGAGGTCGATTTGAGGTAGAATCCTTCTGAGCGCGCTCATCGCAGCTTCGCGCCCGAGGGCTGCAAGGTCAGCGCCCACGAAGCCGTGGGTCGTTCCTGCAATCTCGTCCAAGTCAACGTCATCTTTGAGTGGCATACCCCTGGTATGAATCTGGAGGACTTCCTTTCGCCCCTTCTTGTCGGGGACGCCGATCTCGATCTCACGGTCGAACCGACCGGGGCGCCGTAGGGCGGGGTCAATGTCGTCTTGCCGGTTCGTCGCGGCGATAACAATAACGTTCCCCCGGGCAATCAGTCCGTCCATGAGCGTGAGCAGCTGCGCGACAACCCGACGCTCGACCTCGCCGCGAGTTTCCTCACGCTTCGGTGCAATCGAATCTATCTCGTCGATGAAGATGATGGAGGGGGCATTCTCCTGCGCCTCCTCGAAGATGTCCCGCAGTTTGCGCTCGGACTCGCCGTAAAACTTGTCCATAATCTCCGGCCCGTTGATGGGGATGAAATGCGCATTCGTCTCTGAGGCAACAGCCTTCGCAAGCAGAGTCTTCCCCGTGCCCGGAGGACCATACAAAAGAACGCCCTTCGGCGGCTGAATACCCAACTTCTCGAACAACTCAGGATGCTTCATGGGAAGCTCGATGAGCTCGCGCACGCGCGCTATCTCGTCGCGCAGTCCGCCGATGTCTTCGTAGCGTACCGCGGGCGCCCCGGTTGCGACCTTCTGTGGCGTTGACTTGATGTCTAGGGCCGTGGAATCGTTCACCTGAACGACCCCCTTTGGCTTGGTCTGGGTGACGGTGAAGGAGATTGACTGGCCGAGGACCGTTATGATGAAGTTGTCTCCTTGGATGAGAGGCCGGCCCATGAGAATCTTCTGTTTCACGTAGTTTGCGAAGTCGCCGCCGAAGCTTATCTCGTGCCGGGTCGGGGCGATGACAATCGACTTGGCGTCGTTGACCACCGCTTTCTTGACGTTCACCCTGTTGCCGAGGCTTGAGCTTGAGTTCTGCCTGAGGATTCCGTCCATCCGCACGATGTCCAACCCCTCATCCTGCGGGTGAGCTTGCCAGACTTTCGCGACGGTGGTCTTCGCTCCCTGGATTTCGACGACGTCGCCGGTGGTGATGCCGAGCCGCCGTGCGGCGTCAGAGCTAATCCTCACGATTCCTCGGCCGACGTCGTTGTGCATCGCTTCCGCGACCTTGAGTTTGAGTTCCTTTTCCATCGTCTCGTTTGTTAAGATTGGAATTACTCCTATATAATGCTTTCCAGATAAAAAACCGCCTTTTAGATGAACATCGGCGTCTTCTTCCTGTAAGTAGCGTAGTCTTTGGGGTATCTCTTTTCCACCTCCCGCTCCTCCTCGCGCGCGAGCTTGTAGTAGCTTGCCGCAAGGATTGGCCACATGAGGAGTGTGGGCAGCGTCGGCCAGTGGAG
>CAZJQY010000003.1:0-8585 GCA_964548095.1 uncultured archaeon | reverse complement strand
AGATAGTGCGCGACAAGGTAGGCGGTCAGGGGGAACCCGTACATCTCGGCGAAGAGGGCGATTATGAAGGCCGAGTAGATGCCGTGAGAGCGCCAGTCAACCCGCTTCCGGTAGCGCAATAGCAAGAGAAAGAGCATGAAGAACGCAATATTGGCTGCGGCGACGTCCCACCGCTCAGTTATGATGTAGGGGAGGCCTTCGCCGCCCATGAGCCAGAGCAGATGACGGATGAATGCGGACAGCATCAGGGCAAACAGGATGCCGAGTGACAGCCGGAACATGAACCGGTACGTCCGCATCTCACCTGCCCCCATCATAGCTTGCGAAGGAGTATTCGACGAGCTCTATGCCGTGGTTTGTTATCCTGTAGTCGACGCGCAGTCCCGCCGGCTTGTGCACGTGCTTTCGGAGAATCAGAGAGCGGGTTCCGTCGTCTGCCACGCCTGCTTCGAGCATAATCTTGCTCCAGTACTCGTTCGTCCACTTGCCGATGGGAGTGATTCTGCCGGAGTCATAGTCGGTGTAAACCTGGTTTAAGGCGAGCACCGGCACCTCGTATTTGCGCGCAATCCGAAGGAGCTTTGCGAGCATTCTCCCGAACTCGCGGATGTCGCGCTCCTCCTCGAGCCGGTACAGGAGCGCGATGCTGTCGACGACCACAAGTGATACGCCGCCTGCGGCGACAAGGTCTGAGACCTTGCTCAACGCCACCTTCTGCTCCTCGAAGGTCGTGGGTTTTATGAGGAGTATGTTCCGCAGGGTGTCCTCCGTTTTTTCCCCTGCAATCTGCCTGAGCCGCTCCGTCGAAAAACCTCCCTCAGCGTCGACGTAGACGACCTTTCCCGTGCGCGCGGCCGCAACCGAGGCAATTAGCGCGAAATTCGTCTTCCCTGACGAGGGCGGACCGTAGACGTGCGTGAGCACCCCCGGAAGAAGGCCGCCACCAAGAAGCTCATCAAAAGCGGGGTGGACTGAGACAACATTTACGCTCATCTTCCATACTCCTCGAACAGTTCGATGCAGGTTGCGGAAAGCTCCTCCTGGCCGGCGAGGCCCGACTTGTCAAGATACTCCCTGATGGTGTCCCGGGAAATCTCGAGGCGCTCGAGCATCATCTCCGATTCTTCCCTTTTCGGCATCACGCTTACGTCAAGGATTGTGTAGTCCTGATGCGCTTCGGCCCAGTTTTGACGGACGTCGAGGATGTCGCCTGCGACATCCACCTTCACCTCAATCTGCAGGAGTTCGACCCCACTCGTTTCCTTTACCCTCGCTTCAATATAAGCGTTTATCTCCGCTGCGGTCTTTGAGCCTAAGTCCACGCTCATCCTCATCATCGGCGCAGACGAAACCTCCAAAAACGTTGGGTTCCTCAGGTCATATCCCTCAAAGACGAGGAACCCCGTCTTGTTCTCCCACTCGTTGAAGCTTACGCGCTCGGTGCTTCCGACGTAGTAGGCCGGGCAGACGTCGAAGACCTCGGATATCTTTTGGTGTTTGTGGACGTGTCCGAACAGCATGAGGTTAAACTTTGGGGCGACCTCGCGGAGGCAGGAAAGCGACACCTCATGCGGCGTAAGGTAGCCTTCGACAGCCTGGTGCAGGCACAGGACTTCAAATTCGCTTCCGCCGGCATCCCCGGAAACATCCCGGAGGGTTTTCTCTGTAAGCTCCCGGTTCCGCAGGTACTGGAAGCCGTGGAACCCAACGGTTTTCCCGGAAACATTAAGTTTAACGTGAGGAGACTCAGTCGAGAGGACGTGGATGTTTGGGTGCAGGTCAGCGTAAATCGGAGCGTACGTCGTTCCCAAGTGCCCTGATATCTCATGGTTTCCAATCACCACCACAACCTGCGTCTTTTCCGCAAGCCTAAGCAGGCCCTGGACGACGGCCCGCATGCTCACGGGGTCCGGACGCGTGTGGTGCAGCAGGTCTCCCCCGAAGACAACGGCGCCGGGATTGAGCGAGAGGGTTTTGTCGATGGCCTCGTCGAATGCTTTCCTGTAGTCAGAAAGCCTTTTCGTCTTTGAGCGGTGCCGGAAGCCCAAGTGGCTGTCTGACACCGCCACGAGAGGCGCCGTCATTAGGTTTCGACCTCCAACCCGCCCGTGTACTTTGCGACGACATTGTAGATGAGCGCGTACAGGCAGCCTATCACAAACCCCATGATGGTGTATACGACGAGGATGAAGACCGCGAAGAAGACGGTTATCCCCCCGCCGAGTAGGACGCCGCCCCAACTTCCTCCTGAGAATATGCTTCCAATAACAACACTCAATACCGACACGAGCAGCATAATCGCGGCGATAATGACGCCAATTATGGCGCAAAGCGCCCCCATTATCTTTCCGGCAGAAAGGACACCAACGCGTTTTATGGTTGTTTTGCCCATGACAGTCACCTCCGTTATATATTGTAGGATATGCTTTAATGCTATACCATGTTCAAGATTCCAAACGTGCCGTCCTCAGACGAGCTCGTCGACTACTGCTTTCGGGCCGGCTCAAAGGAGGCGAAGAAGGCGCGCTCCACCGGGAAGGAGAAGGACGTTCGGATGAGGGTTTCCGAGGAGAAGCGGATTCACACCGTGGCGCGGCGAATCTGCGGCGACCTATCCATAATCGTGACGTCTTTCCCAAGTTACGAGCAGCTCACACCATTCTACCATAAGTTCTTCGACATCCGAATCGACAAGAACCGGTACAAGAAGAGTCTGGGCGCGCTCTCATGGGTCTGCGTCAAGCTCACAAGCCTAGAAGGAGAATCCATCCACGCAATACGCTCCGGGAAACACAACGCATCCAAACACTTCCTAGGGAAAACATCCTCACTCCTCAAACGCGTGTCAGGGGACCTCACATACCTGCGTGAGGTCGGAAAAATCATCAAGTCCTTCCCCCTCGTAAAAGAGCTTCCAACTCTTGTTGTCGCGGGCTACCCGAACGTCGGCAAGTCAACGTTTGTGAGAAACCTCACGGGCTCGAAAATCGAGGTGGCATCCTACCCCTTCACCACCAAGGGAATCCTCATCGGCTATGCGAAGCTGCGCCATGAGATGGTCCAAATCATCGATTCTCCCGGCTTGCTCGACCGCCCCCTCGAGTCGCGGAACGCCATCGAGCTTCAGGCGGTGCTGGCGCTTAAGGATCTGGCCGATAAGATACTCTTCATCTATGACCCGACGATGGAATCAGAGCCCCAGCTTAACCTGTTCGACGAAATCGCAAAAAGCTTCACAGTCGATGCCTTCGTGGGAGTGAACAAAGCCGACGCAGCCGACAAGAAAGCACTGTCTCAGGTAGCCGGGCTATTCCCAGGCCGGCGCTTGTTCGTCTTCACGGCAAACGACCCCGAGGCATGCCGTAAGGTGTTCGAGGAAATCTTCCCTTGAATCCTTTAAAGCTCTATCTTGTGGGTCTCCTTGACGACGTTGAGCACCACCATCGTGTAGGTCCGCTTGACTTCGTTCATGGCGAGGACCCGTTTCACCAGCCCGTTTAAGCCTTCTCGGTCCTTGAATTTTGCGACCATTAGCGCGTCGTATTCTCCGGTGACGTCGTAGACTGCCGTCACGTTCGGCTATTCGGCGAGCTTCTTCTCTATTTGAGGGAGCTTTCCTCCTTCGACGGTGAGGCCTATGAGGGCTACGAGGTCGTATCCGATTTTGCCGTAGTCGACGTCTGCGATGAAGCCTTTGATTACGTCGTCGGCTTTAAGTTTCCCGACGCGGTTGTAGACCGTCCCCTCGGCGACGTCGAGTTTTCCTGCGATGTCCCGGTAGCTTTGTCGCGCGTCTTTCGTCAGTTCCTTGATTATCCTGATGTCGAGTTCGTCGATTTTAGACATGTTAGCTTAATTACCCGTTCATATATAAATCTGAGGATTCTTTCACCGTTTTTTTGTTTTATTGTTTGTTTTACATCAACT
Source organism: uncultured archaeon (assembly GCA_964548095.1). GTDB lineage: Archaea > Altiarchaeota > Altiarchaeia > IMC4 > SCGC-AAA252-I15 > SCGC-AAA252-I15. The sequence goes on along the minus strand of CAZJQY010000003.1, from coordinate 4,658 downwards.
ATTCCTTATTTTTTGAGAGGGTCTCTGTAAAATATTATTATTTTGATTACTTCAACAACAATTAACTAAATTATTAGTCATCCCATCAAAAAATAGTAAAGTATTTATATAAGTTATGTAATAATATTAACATAAAATGAACATATCAATAAAAGACATTGATGGAATGCGGCCAGCTAGCAAGAGGCTTACTATCCTCATGCAGGGACCGGAAAAAGTCATGTTCGTTTTAAAGGAAATCAAATGACTCCCATGAAAACAGACTACAGAACCGTAAGCGGATTTCTGGGATTTCTGATTCTGGCAACAACAGCCAACGCAACGTCAACCCCGATAGACACAGGGGATACTGCCTGGGTTCTGGCATCCTCAGCCTTGGTTTTACTGATGACGCCCGCCGTAGGATTCTTCTACGGCGGCATGATAAGGAAAAAGAACATACTCTCGATTCTCACGCAGAGTTTCGTCATCATATCCCTCGTAAGCATCCAATGGGTCCTCGTCGGATACTCGCTCGCATTCGGACCAGACATAGGCGGCGTCATCGGCAGCCTCAGCCTTTTCGGGCTCAAGGGTGTGGGCATGGGACCGAACGCAGACTACGGCTCGACAATACCAGAGCTCGCCTTCATGATATTCCAGGCGATGTTTGCCATCATCACGCCGGCCTTAATCATCGGCGCCTTCGCCGACAGGATGAAGTTCACAACCTTCATCGCCTTCATACTCCTATGGACAACGCTCGTCTACGACCCCATAGCCCACTGGGTGTGGGGCGTCGGAGGCTGGATTCGGGAACTCGGGGCGCTCGACTTTGCCGGAGGAACAGTGGTGCACATATCCGCAGGAGTATCCGCTCTGGCAGCCGCCCTCATTATCGGACGGCGCATCGGGTTGAACGGAGACGGCATACGGCCCCACGACATAACCATGACCGTGCTCGGGGCATCAATACTCTGGTTCGGCTGGTTCGGCTTCAACGCAGGAAGCGCATTAGGCGCGGGCGGCCTGGCAGCACAAGCCTTCGTAGTCACGAACACCGCAGCCGCGGCAGCCGCGCTATCATGGATGCTCGTAAGCTGGGTTCACGCTAAAAAACCGAGCAGTCTCGGCATCGTCACGGGGGCAGTCTGCGGTCTCGTCGCGATAACCCCCGCATCCGGTTTCGTAAGCCCGCTCGCAGCAATCCTCATCGGGGCGGCGGCGGGAGCGGTATGCTACCTATCAGTGGTCTTCATGAAGACGAAGACTGGGATAGATGACGCACTTGACGTCATGGCCTGCCACGGCGTTGGGGGAATGGCCGGAGCCCTTCTTACGGGAGTGTTCGCGCAGGCTGCGGTAAACTCCGCCGGGGCAGATGGCTTGCTTGCGGGAAACCCGGCGTTGCTTCTCTCCCAGGCGATAGCGGTGGTAGCGACCGCAGTCTACGCGTTCGTGGTGACTGCAGTGCTCCTCAAGGTCCTCGATGCCCTCATGGGGCTGAGGGTGCGAAAGGAGGAGGAGATAATCGGCTTGGACTTGACGCAACACGGGGAAGAAGCTTACCCCGACATGGACATCCCGGGTTGAAGGAGGGAGGGTAAAGACATGAAACTTATTATTGCGTACGTGCAACCGGAGCGTTTCAAGGAAGTCAAAAAGGAGCTGTACAAGGCGGAAGTCTTCAGGATGTCTGTGAGCCGGACGAGGGGTTGCGGTGAGCAGAAGGGTTTCACCGAAATATTCCGGGGGGTGAGCCAGGAGGTTAATCTCCTCCCCAAGATTCGGATTGAACTGATAGTGAACGAGGATTTCATCGAGCCGACCATCGAGGCGATTGTGAAGGGCGCGAGGACCGGGGAGATGGGGGATGGGAAGATTGTTGTTGTGCCGATTGAGGAGTGCGTTCGCATCCGCACGGGAGAGCGGGGTCCGGACGCTGTAGGCGGTTTTAGCAAATACGTCTCCGATAAGAAAAAGGAGGCTCTGAAAAAAGCGTGAGTGCGGAGGTTGACGGTATGGACTTGATTGAGTGTGTCTGGCCTTCGGTCGGGATTCGGCCGATTCCATCGAAGAAGAATGGCCGCAAGATTAAGGTTTCTTTGCCGGAGGTGCGAATAAAACCAAAAGAATGTGAAGAAATCGTTATTTAATAAATAATTACGATATATTTTACTCAACTTTTATGTTTAAAATTGAACAAAACAACATTGGAGGTATGAAAAAATGGTTTCAAATACAAAGACAAAAGATGATGTCCTAAAACTAGTGAAGGACAACAAGGTCAAGTTCATTCGGCTGTGGTTCACAGACATCAAAGGAAAGCTGAAAAGCTTTGCGATAATGCCAGAGGAACTCGAGGGCGCGCTCTACGAAGGCATGGGATTCGACGGCTCATCCATTGAGGGCTACCGCGACATCGAGGAAAGCGACATGATTGCGATGCCCGACCCGACGACGTTCCAGCTCCTCCCGTGGAGGACGACCGAAAACGGCAACGTCGCCAGCATGTTCTGCGACGTCAAAACGCCTGAAGGAGACCCATACGAAGGAGACCCACGCTACATCCTAAAAAGACAGCTCGAGCTCGCGAAGAAGAAGGGGTACACGTTCTATGTGGGCCCTGAACTCGAATACTTCTACTTCGCGGACTCCACAGGAACAAAAATTCTAGATAACGGTGGATACTTCGACCTGGTTCCGTTGGATGTTGCCGCGAACTTCCGCAGGGATACCATCTTCTCCCTAGAGGCGATGGATGTCAAAGTCGAGTACAGTCACCACGAGGTAGCACCTTCCCAGCACGAAATCGACCTACGCTACGACGAAGCCCTCAGGATGGCCGACAAAGTGCAGACGTACCGCCTCGTCGTCAAGCAGACTGCGATGAACCACAACATCTACGCAACCTTCATGTCAAAGCCAATCTTCGGGGAAAACGGAAGCGGCATGCACACGCACCAGAGCCTGTTTAAGGGAGACAGAAACCTCTTCTTCGACAAAGACGACAAACAGAACCTCTCCCAGCTAGCAAAACACTACATCTCCGGAGTGCTCAAACACGCCTACGAGGTGAGCTCAATCCTAAGCCCCCTGGTGAACTCCTACAAGCGGCTAGTCCCAGGCTACGAGGCGCCCGTCTATGTCGCGTGGGCCCGGAGGAACCGGTCGGCGCTCGTGCGCGTGCCCCAGTACAAGCCCGGAAGGGAAAAAGCCACAAGAATCGAGTGGAGGAGCCCGGACCCAACATGCAACCCCTACCTCGCCTTCGCGGTGATGCTCGCCTGCGGGATGGAAGGACTCAAGAAGAAGTACGACCTCCCAGCACCCGTCGAGAAGAACATCTTCAAGATGAGCGAGAAAGACATGAAGGAGGCGAAAATCCAGATGCTCCCCGGCTCCCTCAAGGAGGCCATCGACGCCACAGCAGAAAGCGAGATAGCCAAGCGCGTCCTCGGCAACCACACCTTCAACCGATACATCGAAATCAAGAACCGGGAGTGGGACGAGTTCAGGCTCTCAGTCACCGACTGGGAACTCAACCGGTACCTGTCAATCTACTGAGGGATTGTGCGTATCAGGTGAGGGGGTTTTCGCCCCCTCTACCCTATTTTTCTTTCGATAAGCCCGCTTCGTATCCCGTGGTCTGCAAGCACGAGGTTCACCATCGCCTCGACGACTGGTACAACCCTCGGGACGATGCAGGGGTCGTGGCGGCCGGCCACCTTAATCCTCGTCCCCTTCTTCGTCACCACGTTGACTGTCTTCTGCTGTATCGCAATCGACGCAGTCGGCTTTACCGCCGCGCGGACGACAATCGGCATCCCAGTCGATATGCCCCCAAGAATCCCCCCACAGTTGTTTGACGCAAGCACAACCTTCTCTCTCACCATGGCGAACTCGTCATTAGCCTCACTCCCCCGAAGAGACGACAGGGCGAACCCACCCCCCACTTCAACACCCTTTACCGCCGGAATGCTCATAAGCGCCTTCGCAAGGTCTGCGTCGAGCTTGTCGAAGACCGGCTCCCCAAGTCCTGCGGGAACGCCCACCGAGATGACTTCGACGACTCCTCCTACCGAGTCACCACGCGCCTTTGCTGCAAGTATTGCATCCTCCATCTCTCTTGCCTTCCCCGGGTCCGGGCAGCGGACGGGATTTGATTCCGCGAGGTCTCTGAAGCCCTTCACGCTCGCATCAAACTCCTCCAAAGTGGTAATGCCTGCGATTGAGCGGGCAAAACCCACCGTCTCTACTCCAGCGTGCTTCAGAAGCTTCTTCGCGACAGCGCCTGCCGCAACCCGACCCACGGTCTCGCGGGCTGACGCCCTCCCCCCACCACGCCAATCGACGTGGCCGAACTTCATCCGCCACGTGTAGTCGGCGTGCCCGGGACGGGGCGTGTCCCTTAGCAGCTCGTATTTCGAGGAGTCCGCGTCCTTGTTCCACACGAGCAAGGAAATCGGAGACCCCAGCGTCTTTCCCTCGAACACGCCCGAGAGAATTTCGACTGCGTCCTCCTCCATGCGCGCCGTCGAAACCTGGCTCTGCCCGGGCCTGCGGCGGTCAAGCTCCCTTTGAATGTCTTCGACAGCAAGCTCGAGGTTCGACGGGCAACCATCGATGACGCAGCCAACCGCTCGACCGTGGGATTCCCCCCACGTCGTCACCCTGAA
>CAZJQY010000002.1:12220-14206 GCA_964548095.1 uncultured archaeon | reverse complement strand
GGGCTCCGGGGTCGTCTGATGAGCCGATCCACTTGATACCGTTCATGACGATGATAAGGGTTGCCAATGCGCCCGCTATCATCTGGAGGAGGAATCGGATGTTGTCCAGTAGGCCACAGATGGTCTGTGCCGCTTCGTCGCTCCAGCCTCCAGGATATGCTTCTAACGCACTCACCATTGAGGCGAGCAACAGCATGCCCAACAAGGGTAGTGTTTTCTTCACGTTCATTATCTTAGATGTTACTACTTAAAAATTAGGATTTTTCCACCAGTCTATTGACTGGTGGCAAAGTCTGCCGTGAGAAAATTCGGCGACACTGCCGAATTTTCTACGCGCAGGCAAACTTTGTTTGCCTCGTGTGTCAAGAACTATTTCAATACACTATCACGCCACCGGTCTCACGAGGAACGCAAAGCGTTCCTGTGCGCAGGAAACCCAAAAGGGTTTCCTAGCGTTGACCGGTGGTTCTTGACAGGCTCACTAGAAAATGCGCGGCATAATCTTACCTTAAGAGAAAATATTTAAAAAACCCTAGGCATTTGCCTAGGGTCTGTCGGTTTCTTTCGCAGTACGACCGCGCTCTCCTTACGCTGCTTCGTTTATTAGCAGCCTGAGGAGTAGATTAACGCCACGACGTTGACTGCGATGAGCACGATGACCAGTCCGACGACTGCGTGCACAATACCCTCTTTCGCCTGTTTACGGGCTCCGGGGTCGTCTGATGAGCCGATCCACTTGATACCGTTCATGACGATGATTAGGGTTGCCACTGCGCCTGCGATCATCTGGAGTAAGTACCTGATGTTGTCCAGAAGGTCACAGATGGTCTGTGCCGCGCTTGCGCTCCAGCTTCCAGCAGCTGGCTCTGTTGCAATCACCGCTGAGGCGAGCAACAGAATGCCCATCAATGGTAGTGTTTTCTTCATGTTCATTTTCTCTAATCACCTCTGTTTTATTTAAGATGTTAATAATTGAAAGGCTTCCTTTAAAAATGCTTGGTATAATTTTATACGAGAAAATGGGCGGAAATGACGCTTATCCGCCAAAGTTGCCGTAAGGGAACCACGGTTTGGAGATGACGCGGGATATGGTGTCGATGAGGCGCTCGTCCGGGTCTGGCTTCTCGGTTTCGATGAACTGGATGAACTCCCACTCCCTGCTCTTTATGAAGCGGAACGCGAGCTTGATGAGGTCGCTTTGCCGCAGCTTGATGCCGCGTTTGACGAGCTGGAGGTTGATGGTCTTAATAAGCGTGACCGTCTCCACATCGACGCGTTGGGTGCTGTATTTGACTCCTTTCCGCCCGTGTGCTGTTGGATGTTCCATACCGGTATAATTTTATACTACTATACTTTATTAATAACCATGGAATGGAAAATCAGAGACGACGTAACCCGGGAAGAGAAGATGTGGTTCGTAGGCCTTATCATCTTCCTCCTCTTCTGGCTGTGGGTCGTCTTCTACAGCGGAGTCCTCTTATAAGGGTTGGCGTAAACTACATACCTCCCGCTCCTGTAGACGATAGGCCACGTCCCAAGCTCGGCTGAGACATCACCGAGCGACTGCTTCTCGGCAAGCCATGCAAGCGTTTGGTTGTGTAATACTACAAAACGCGCCCCCCTATACGAGCTGTTGTAGACGAAGCGCGACTCGGGAAGCTTCTCCCCGAAATAAGATACTGTCACCCCCTCAGCAGCAAGACCCTGGTAAAGCTCAGTTCCTTGGGCGCTTACGAGCCGTGAGATATGGCTCGTCGACAAGACGACGTCTGCAGGAGCCGTATGGTCGTCAACGTATGCGACAACATCCATCAGGCTCTCTACGTCCTGGCGCTCAAGGCCCGCACCATAGACGAACGCGCGGACGTCTTGGACGAGGATGACAGCGAACGGGTAATAGACGAGCAGCAAGGCGATAACGCCTATCGCATGTCCCTGCCTGGCGTCTCCGAGGATTCCGGTCAGGCTCTCATGCACGCGGGGTAG
>CAZJQY010000002.1:0-12210 GCA_964548095.1 uncultured archaeon | reverse complement strand
CAGAAGCATCCCCAGTCCTAAGCTGAAGAAAGGATAAAGGGGGAGAATCATGTGGTCCGTCCGGCCGAGCGCAAGCGTCAGGAGGAAAAGCGGCAGGAAGAACAATCGAATGATGCTTCCTCCAAAGACGAGTATTCCAAGCGCGCCAACCCAGTAGTAGTCGAAGAAGACCTTGTCGTATCCCATAAACAGGAGGTCGTCTGAGAGGGGGGTGAGCGTCCGCACCGCAAAAAACAGGTTGACTGCGACCACGGCGGCAAACGGCTTCTGCGCGAGAAGCCACGTGCCGTATCTTCCGAAGGTGAACGTGATGTCTCTGACGGCGATTCGCTTGACGTTCTCCCAGGACCTTGCAGTAAGCTGCTTCAGCCTCCTTCTTGAGAGGAGTGCGAGCGCCAGCAGTCCGAAGGTTGCCGCGAAAATCCAGAGGTTTTGCAGGAAGCGGCTGAGCGCGTATCCTGCGTCGAAGATGAGCGCGTCCCGGGCTGGCGTGCTGTAAATCATGGCGTAGGTCGCCGCGGGGAGCGCAAGCGAGAGGACGCAGGCCCAAACGATTTCCCCTGGCTTTCGCTCGAGGTAGAGAATCCCGATGACTGAGATGAGGAGTGCGACGGCCGTGAACTCAGTCGCGAGCGCAAGGGATATAGTAAGATACGATAGCCTCCTTGAGGCGCCGCCGCGCAAAAAGAGGTACAAGGCGAGCATCGTAAGGAGCATGAGCTGGGAGTTTATCATCCCAATCCTGCTCCAGTAGATGTTTTCGGGGTAGATGGCGTAGAGGAAGGCTGCCGCAAGCCCGAGGCGGTCTCCTGCAATCTTTCTTCCGATGAGGTAGAGGAGGAGTGTTGTGAGGAGGGCGTAGGCTGCGGTGAGCGAGCGCAGCACGATGAGCTTGTTCCCGAAGGTTTTTAGGAGGGCCGCCAAGACCGCGAAGAACAATGGGGGGTGGGGCACGAACGGGTAGGTTATGGCATACATCTGCATTCTCCCGTTTGCGAGGTTCCAGGCCACCTCCATGTTCACGCCGTCATCCCACTCCCAACGGGGGATGTCCGACAGGTTCGTATAAAGGAGGGCGGCCTGAGCGAGCAGGATGACGGCCAGGAAAACGTAAGTTTTTGAGAGGGGCATATATGAATTATCAGGCATCCGAAGCAATTAAGCTCGCATGCTGTCCGCCTCTCTTCAAATAAATGGGCGTCTCACCTAATCTCTTACTCGATGGACAGGCAAACTTTTCTGAAAATCCTCCTAGCTTTCCTGCTCACGCGGGTCTACCTCCTCGCCGTCGGGCTTGCCGCATCCCAGATTACGGCGCCGGGCTACACGCCCCAACTCGCCTGGCAGGCCAGCCAGAGCATCCCGGCGGTGAACGTCTGGTGTAGGTGGGATTCGGGATGGTATCTCTCAATCGTCGAGCTCGGCTACGTCGTGGATTCGTCCAAGCATCCCGGCTACGTCGTCGATCGGGGAATCGACCTTGCGGCGAACAAGGCCTTCTTTCCGCTGTATCCGCTGCTGGTGAAACTTTCGGGAGCGCTCATAAGAGACCATCTTCTTGCGGGCGTCCTCCTCTCAAACATATGCCTCCTAGCAGCCGTAGTCCTACTCTACGAGCTCATACTACTAGACTATCCATCAGCTACCGCCTTGCGGACCGTCTACTTCGCGCTCATCTATCCCGTAAGCTTCATACTCTCCGGCTTCTTCTCCGAGTCGCTGTTCCTAGCCCTAACCGTCGGAGCATTCTACGCTGCGAGGAAACGGCGGTGGATGCTCTCAGGCGCCTTCGGCTTCCTCTCGGCTTTAACCCGCTCCTTCGGCGCCCTCATCATCATCCCCATCGCTATCGAGTACGCAAGCTCGGAGAAGGCAGTCAAAAAAGAGGCGCTCTACCTCCTCCTCATACCCCTTGGGACACTCCTCTTTTTCACTCACCTCTATCTTCTCTCTGGCGACGTCTTCTCCTTCTCCCACACGCAGGAGCTATACTGGAGGACGGGGCTTACCGAGCCGGTGTCATCCTCGATACAAATCTTTGCGCAGTACTTCACCTCCATCGACACGTGGGTGCGGCTCATCTTCCTCATCTTTGCTTTCTTCGGCCTACTCTACATGCTTGCGAGGAAGGTCCGGGCAAGCTACCTCGTCTACAGCGCGTACGCGATTATGCTCCCCATCGCCTCCTCGAAGTTTTTCTCCTTCCCCCGCTTCACGCTCGTCGTCTTCCCACTCTACATCGTCCTCGGCCTCCTCTCAGAGCGCAAGCTTGTCGGGAACGTCCTCTTCTATCTTTCGTCAGTGCTCATGACCCTTTACATGATGCTCTGGGTCGTCGGGTCGACGCACATAATCTAACTTTTATATAGCTCAAAAACCTAATCATCTTGGGATGAAGACGCCAGATTTCACGCCGAGGAAGATGGAGCTTAAGAGAGCCTACGCGAACGCTCTGCTAGGGTTAGAGCTTTCTTGCGCAGAGATTTCCGGCTGCCTCGAGCGGATGCGCTACGGCGTAAAAGTTTCAGGCGACACGCTGACTGTGTCCGTCCCGGCCTACCGCACCGACGTCCTCCACCCCATGGACTTGGTCGAGGATGTGGCAATCGCCTACGGCTACCACAACTTCACGCCCAAAGACCTCTCCTACTACACGCGCGTGAGAGAGGACCCCATCGAACAGAAGGCAGCGCTCGTCCGAGAAGCCATGACCGGCTTCGGGTTCACGGAAGTGATGACGCTCGTCATGACAGACCGGCAGTCGCTCTTTACGCTCATGGACGTGCCCGAGGAGCCCGTGGTCGAGGCCGAGAAACCTTCCTCGCAGGAGCACTCGGTCTGCCGGAACTGGCTCCTCCCATCCCTTATCGGCGTGCTTGCGAAAAACAAGACGCGGGAGTTCCCCCAGAAAGTGTTCGAAGTAGGCGACGTGGTGCTCGCCTCAGGCGAGAACAGAACGCACGTCGGAGGCGTCGTATCGCACGCGAAAACAAACTTCTCAGAGATAAAGTCTGTTGTCGAAGGATTGCTCGCAACCCTCGGCGCGGCCTGCACTGTCGGCCCCGCCACTCACCCAAGCTTTATCGCCGGAAGATGCGCGGAGGTAGGATGCGGCTTCTTCGGGGAAATAAACCCGTCTGTTCTCGCAAACGCGGGCTTGGAGATGCCTGTCACCGCCTTCGAGCTCCGGCTGGAAGACATCCGCCCGCGCGCCTAGCATCTTAAAGAACATGGATTCACAGAAAACATACAAACTCAAGAAGCTCATTCGGGAGCTTTCCGGAAAGCGCGGCCGCCACACGGAGCTCATAAGCGTGTACGTGCCGGCTGGGATGGACTTGAATCTCACGCTCAAGCAGCTTTCGAGCGAGCAGGGTACGGCAACCAACATCAAGTCGACGGCAACCAGAAACAACGTCGTAGACGCCTTGGAGAAGTGCATCCAATACCTTAAGCTCTACAAGAAGACGCCCGAGAACGGCCTCGCAGTCTTCTGCGGCAACGTCTCGGAGCGGGATGGCGTGCAAGACTTAAAGATTTGGGCGGTCGAGCCGTCCGACCCCATTACGGTGCGCATCTACCGCTGCGACCAGACGTTCATCATCGAGCCTCTCGAGAAGCTCGTGACGCCCACCGACGTCTGGGGCCTCGTTGCCATCGACAACAAGAACGCGACCATCGCAACCCTTAAGGGTGAAAACTACACCATCCTGAAGAAGCTAACCTCCGCCTACCACGGCAAGCACCGGGCTGGCGGGCAGTCTGCGCGGCGTTTCGAGCGCATCATCGACGAGCAGTCGCACGACTTCAAGAAGCGTGCGGCGGAGGCGGTCGAGCAGGTGTTCCTACCAGAGCTCGGAAACCTTCGGGGGATTATCGTTGGGGGGCCTGCTATCGTGAAAGACGACTTCGTCGAAGGCGACTTCCTCCACCACGAGCTCCGCAAGAAAATCGTCGCCATCAAAGACATAACCTACACTGACGAGTCCGGCATACGCGAGCTCATCAACGCCGCCCAAGACGACCTCTCATCCGTGGCGCTCGTCCGCCAGAAGATGCTCATGCAGAAGTTCATGAAGCGGCTCATAGGAGACGGCCTCTGCGCCTACGGGGCGGACGTTGAGAAGGCTCTCGCACTCGGCGCAGTCGACACCCTACTGCTCTCCGAGACCCTGCCCGAAGACGAAGTCGACCGCCTCTACGAGCAGGCGCAGGCGCTGGGCTCGAAAGTCGAAATCGTGTCAAAAGACTTCGAGGAGGGTTTTCAGCTTTCGAACACGTTCGGCGGGAAAGCTGCGTTGCTGAGATTCAAAATCCAGTAGGCTCGTTGCAAACGTAGAGTTCTTCTTGAGGCGTTTTCTCTGTTCGCTTGCATTGGCCTACAACGTAGGCGCGTACTGCCGCCATGTCGGGATTCACGTCGTCTGCTAAGACGACTGCGACAGGCTTCACCTTCATATCCTCGACGAACCCGTCGACTCCCCTCGCGGAAACATCGAAGGAGACGTCGGTGCCGATGACGTCTGAAAGCATCCGCCTTCCCGATAGGAACGCGACGGCTTGGGCGTACGGTGAGGAGCCCGACACCACGAGGCCGGGAGACGCTCCCCTCAAGGATTCCGCGAGGCGCGACTGCTGGATGAAGAAATCCGCGTCCGTGAGCGTGTAGGCGATGTTGTAGACGAGCGCCATAAACGAGAGCGTGATGAATGCTGTGACGACCGTCGCATCCTTCCCTCGTATCGCATATCCGCCAAGTATTGCTAGCGCCGGCACGGAAGCGACGAAATACGATGCGTAAATCCGCTGCACGCTCTGGTTGGCGCTCAAGGTCCCCGCAATGACAAGCGCCACCCACAAAAGCAGGAGGCGTTCGGCATCCCCCAGTTTGCGCTCCTTCCAAAGCGCGCAGACGCCCATGAATCCAAGCACAACGGGCAGCGCGTGCAGGTACCTTGAGTCGTTGACGAGACCCCACAGGCGGTCTGCGAGGCTTGCAGTCGGACGCTCGAGTGCGTTGTAGACGACGACGTCCCGTAGCGCATCCATACCATAATAGTGGAGCATGGGTGCGGTCACCGCTAGGAACCCGAAGATGAAGCAAACGCTGGATTTTACCACACTCTTCCTCATGAGGGCGACGTGGATGAGTATGGCAGCTGCGCTCTACAGCCCGAAGAGCCGGTAGGACGAGGCAACCCCCGTGCACAGGCCGGCAAGCAAGAATGCGAGTCTGTTGTCTCTTCCCCTGGCGGTGAGAACCAGATGTACTGCCAGGGTCGAGAAGAACAGGCACTCAGCATAGAGGAGCGCGCTTCGGGTGAGCACCACAAGGCCCGTCGATAACGAGGCGATTGAAAGGCTTGCGAGTCCCGCGTTGGGTCCGTAAAGCGTTCGCGCCGTATGGTGGACCAGCAGGATGATGCCAACGGAAAAGATGAGGGGAATGATTTTCGCCTGCAGGATTCCAACGCCGAAGAATTCGAACATGAGCCCGTACGCAAGGTATGCGGCAGGCGGCTGGAGGGCGAAGAAATCCCGGTAGATTATTTTGCCTTCGGTGATGCTGCGCGCCATCATGAGATACACTGCCTCATCGCTTTGCGTGAGCATGCCAATCGTCGCCGCGCGGAAGAGGATGCCCAGTGCAATCAGGGCCAGGATAATACGGCGGGCATCCTGTCGCTTGAGCCAGGCATTAAGGGGGAACTGATACTGCTTGCGCCTTACGATGTAGACCGCAGAGAGCGCAAGAAATATAAGACTTGCTGCTATCCCACATACTTGAATGATAATAGCGATGGTTGCAAGCTGCATGCTCATCACACGTTACTGCGTCCTCAGCCAGAACCTGAGGTTACCCTCATGGTTGTAGTGGTCGATGATGTCGAGCGCGTAGTGGAGGAGCAATCCCAATCCCAGTGTAAGGCTTTGGTAGTATGCCGTGAGGGCGGTGATTGCGAATAGGACTGGGAGGTTGTGCAGGTAGGTGAACGAGAGGATGCGTCTTCTATTCTCGTAGTAGAGGCGGTAAGCCTCCGGGATCCTACCCCCCCTAAGAAGCTCCCGCACCTGCACTGCAGTCGGGTGTTTGAGCGTTGCGACGAACAGCCCGTGGTCGGCGACGTTGACGAAGACGGTGAGAAAGCAAGCCCAGAGAAGTACCTCAAGAGGTGCGTCATGTATCGTGCGTACGGCAGCGTATGCGAGAACCGTCGACAGTACGTGAATCGTGGGCCTCATGTTCACTAGAAGCTTTCCCTCAGCTGAACCTCGACGTCAATCAACTGGCGCTGGTAGTCGAGCACCATCTTCGAGAATGCCGCCTCATCAACCTCCCCCCGATGGAATCTCCCGACTGCCGCATCAATGAGGCTTCTAATCCGCTGCTTCTCCCCGACCAAGAAGTCGTCGCCTCCCGCAGGCGGCGCGTACATAACGGGGCGGCCGTAACCCCGATAATAATCGAAGCCCATGCCAGAGGGGCGCACCCACTCATGATAGGAAACCCGTTCCCCATGCGCCTGCCGCATCAGGGAAATCTCGCGCTCCCTGAGCTTGCGCTCCCGCTTAACCTTCTCCTCGAGGTCGCGCTTGCGCAGCAGACGCTCACGCTCGGAAAGCTCCTCACGCTTCCTTGTCTTCAGGCCCTCCTCTTTTTTCTTCAATTCATCCTCTTTGCTGTGGAGGTTCTCCTCAAGCGAGGGCTTCTTTATCTCTGGCTCCTCGAGAGTAGCCAACGCCTTCTCCTTCCGCTGCCGGTCGAAGGCGAGGTCGAAGAATCGCTGAGTAAACTTTTCACGCCGCTCGTAGACGCTCAAGAACCAAAGGACTCCCGCAGCCGCGACGATGGCAACGCCTCCTATGAAAAACGGGCTTCTCACGACCGAGTAGACTGCGCTGAGAAGCTGCTCATCTACCACAAGGATTGTGTCGCCGGCCATGTCAGGTTAATATATTACCTAACTCACATCAATATATACCGTAAAATGAAAAACCTCCACTATGTCACCGGTGCCTTGATTATCCTCGCACTCGCAACGGAAGCGCTGGGAGAAACATCCTGCACCCAGGAACTTGCTGAGGGAACCTTAGGCTCCCACGTCGCCGTCGAATCCTGCGGGAATATAGGCGTCTTCTCGCTCGGAGGACGCTTCAAAGGCTCGTGGGAGACGCTCACCTACTTCTACCCTAAACCTTGGTCTGGCACGTACCTCACCGCCTCAGTCGACGGAACCTACTACACGACCTCAGACCACCCGAGAAACGGCAAGCTCACGGACGCATATCTCGCAAGCTCCCCGACGGTCTCAGGAAAAACAATCACAACGGTGTGGCAGCTCCCGGAAAACATCCGCCTCGTTCAAAATCTCACCGTCGTCGAGAACGGGACCCTCATCGAAGTCGTCTTGGAGAACAAGGACGCATCACCCCACAACCTTGGAGTGCGCCTCCTCCTCGACACCATGGTGGGCGTAAACGACGGCGCGCCCATCTACGTTCCTGGAGACGGGCTTAAGACGACTGAAAAAGAATACGCTGGCCAGAGCCTGAACTTCAAGTACTGGAAGGCCTACAATCGGCAGGAGGACCCGACGATTGTCGCGACCGGCGGCCTCGACCCAGACGAAGGCCTCACCTACCCTGTAAAAGTTGTGATAGCCGACTGGAAGCAAAGCAAAGACGCAGCATGGGACTACGCGGTCTCGCAGGACAAGTCCATCCTCGGCGACAGCGCAGTCATACTATACTATAATATAATAAACGTCCCGGCCGGCGGAACCTACGCCATAAAGACCAAGTTCGGAAGCGGAGTCCCAGTCCTCCCGCAAGAGAAAGGCCCATTCGGCATAACAGAAGTAACCCAAGCAAGCGTCTACGGAACATACTGCCCCAACGACAACGTCAACATATCCGTCGACATAGTGAGCTCCCGCGCAGACCACGCTGGCGCCGTCCTCCTCGAGATACTGGACGGGGGCGTCGTCGTCTACAACGAGACGAAGCCTTCGGGCACCGTCCAACAAGACTCCTACCGCAAGCTCGTCTTCGAGTGGACCATCCCAAAAACCGACGGACTGCGGGATTACACCGTCTCCGCCGTGCTCTCGGACGAAAGCGGCAACAAAGTAGACAGCTCCGTCAAGCCGTCGTTCATCCACGTAAACCCAAAGGAGTGCCCCCCAATCGAGAGGAAGGGCGCAGGCTGGATGCTCCTTGGCGGACTCCTAACCCTCATCCTCCTCGCTCTCGCCGTCATCGCCTTCCTCCTCATGAAGCGTGAGGGGGAAGTCTTGATTACGAAGTCCGTCGACGAAAAGGGCTTGGTCAAGGTGACAGTCACCAACAAGAAAAAACGCGCGTTAGAGAGCTGCGTCGTCTCGGACGGCATACCCCCCCGAGCCGAAATCAAGGTTTCGACGCTTGGGGCGGCGCTCCGGGAGGGCAAACTACTGTGGAACGTGGGGACGCTTCCCGCAGGCCAGAATGCGACTTTAGAGTACCGAATCAAGGGCGTAAACGTCCTACCTCAAGCTAGAGTAAGCTGGGACGGCGGCGAAAAAATATCAAACTAAACATTGGCCACAACCACCATGAAACAGAAACATTTATATAGCCAGCATGCAATAAGTTATCAGGGTGTGGGTGGACTTCTGGGGTTTAAGTATTTAAGCCCGATATGTTATATCACTAATCCATTTTTAAATGAATAAGAGGAATAAATTAAAGTTAAAACAATAGAGGTTGTTGGAAGATGAAGCATACAAACAAACGAATGGTATCCCTGATTTTTACCTTAGCTATTATTGCGCTGATATACCTGTCCGGCCCGAGCACTGCGCTGTCAGTCGCAGTCAACCTGATTGACGACCTCTTCAGAGGCCAGGTCGCCACCATCACCGGCAACATCACATTAAACGACTATGAATTCATCATGACTTCCGGCAGCGTCCTCCTCTCAGTCGACACCGCCGCAAACGGCTCCTTCAACTGCTCTATGCCGCTTACAACCGGCTCCTCGACAGTAACCTGCTCCAACAACCAGCAAGTAACGGTGACTGCTTCATCATCCAACAGCTGGGGGTACGGCTACGGCTACGGCTACGACTACGGCTACGACTACGGCTACGCATACACACCCTCATCATACTCTTACCAGTACGGCTACGGTTACGACTACGGCTACAACTGGAAGGGAACGCTAATGCAATACACCATCAGGTGGGCAATCCCCTCAACATACGGTAACGGAACCTTCACCGCAACCCTCAAAGTGTACGCAGACAGCACCATCGTTGATTCGGCTTCAGCAACCTTCAAGGTAAAAACACTTACCGAGCTTCCTCGCGATACCGTCAAGGTGCGGATTTCCGAGGTTATGCCGAACCCTGTTGGCGACGACAGCGCGTCCAAGCCTAATGGTGAGTGGGTTGAGCTGCAGAATACCGGCAACGCGACCGTGAACGTTTCGAGCTGGAAGATTGTCAACGCTGCGGGGACGCAGATTAGCATCACTGACGCGAGGACGAACACTGGCGCGACGACCAGAAGCGCGAGCGGCTTCCTCGCCGTCTACATGAACGCTGCGGTCTTGAACAACGACGGAGATGTTGTCAACCTCTATCATTCAAACGGGACCCTAATCGACGTGTTCTCATACGATGCGGAGGCATTATACCTGGCAGGCCTAACAGACGGAATCATAAGATCCGGCAGTCCAGGTGCATACACATACAGTTTCGACGCAGGATACTCCCTGATACTTACGAGCGCGACATCATCAGCCCAGTGTACGGGACTATTCCTCGACGGACAATGCTACAAGACAACGAACGTATCCACACCAGGGGAAAGCAACCCAGGCATGGAACAGACCCTTACCAAGTCCCTCGCAGACGTATGGAACCTCATATCCATCCCAGTAACATTGACGAACAAGACCGTCCAGAGCACACTCAGCTCAATCGACGGCAAGTACTCAATCGTCTGGGGTTATAATGCGAGCGATACGGCTGACCCGTGGAAGAAGTACATTCCTGGCGCAGCAATCGGAAACGACCTCTCAGAGTTGGGCGTTGAGTGGGGCTACTGGGTCCGAGTTAACGGAACACCAGCAACCTTGAACGTGAGCGGCAACGAGCCAACCTCAACCAACATACCAATCGTTGATGTTTGGAACCTCGTCGGTTATCCGAAGCTTACGTCAGCCGCAAACGTTTCAACGGCGCTCAGCTCAATTGACGGCAACTACACCATCGTCTGGGGTTATAATGCGAGCGATACGGCTGACCCGTGGAAGAAGTACATTCCCGGCGCCTCAATCGGAAACGACTTGGCGACATTGTCGTCCGGCTCAGGCTACTGGATCAGAGCCAACGTCACAAGCGAGACCCTGACGATATAAAACTTTAAAAAAAATTCGAAAAAAGGAGGGACACAAAAAATGATTAGTAAAAAAACCGGATTACTGATTATGTCAGTACTTGCCTTGATTTTGAGTACAGTGCCTGCATCAGCAGTGCCGCAACTACCGCATTCATACACAGGTAAAGCGTACGTCGGCGGAACCCTTGCACCGCAGGGGAGCGCAGTCACCGCAAGGGCAGGTACCTCCGGTTACAACTGGAGCACGACTGTTGCGAACACAGCCGGTGATTGGACGCTCGACATAACCTTCGACGACACCGATACGACAGGAACGACCGAAGGTATGAGCGCAGGCGAGACAGTCACATGGTCCCTCCGCAGCGTAACTGCAAGAACAAGCACACCCTCCACAGGTTCAACTACGACAGGATTCGACTTGAACATATCAGCGTCCTGCAGTGACGGACTCCAGAACGGAGACGAGACTGGTGTCGACTGTGGCGGAAGCTGCTCTATGGCATGTTACGCCATGACAGCGGCCTTGAGTGCTTCAACCGTCAGTGTTCCCGCAAACTCAAGCGGGTCAACCATCCTGACCATAACAAACACAGGTAAGAACAACCTCACAGGCATCGCAGTTTCCGTGCCCGTCTTCTCTCCAACAGCAGGGAGCATAACCTTAACCTTCACAGCCCCTGCGACAACGCTGCAGACCGGCAGGAACGTGAACGTGACATTGAATGTCGCCGTTGCCGTGAACACGACAGAAAGCACATACCCTGGAACCATCAACGTCTCGGCCAACAACGTGACAACCCGGCAAGTGACCATAACCGTTGACACGGTCACCGCAGGCGAAGTGGTCAAAAGAACACGGCGCATCGAGATAAGCGCTGCAGGCCTTGAAGGAAAGGCAATCTGCCTCGGTGCTCCAGTCCTCGTGAAAGCAGTCGACGAGCGGACTGGCGATGTATTGGATAGCGCAGATGTTGACGTCTACCTCGGTGCCGACAAGCTTGTGCAAAACAAGCTCTTCTACGGCCTGACCGACAAGAACGGGGAGTACCAGTTCACTCCAACAGAAGAAGGCGACTACCTCATAACCGTAGAGAAGAGCCGCTACAAAGAGGCTGAGCTGAAGATATCTACCAAATCATGCGTCGCGGAAACAACCACCATGAAGGCGACGACCACAACAGTAGCGGTCGTCAAGACTACGACAACACCCAAGTACACGACATCATCGACCGTTCCAGCGACTACCACAAGCCAGCCTAAAGTAACGACAACCGTGTACAAGCCTCCAGTAACGACAGTGGCTGCAGTTCCGCCCGTAACACCCAAAGGCACTTCATGGGGTACCATAATCGTGGTCCTTATTATAGTGGTGATAATCGTCGCCCTATACATGAAGAGCAAGGGTGGCGCAGCACCAGCAGCAGCTGAGGCGCCAAAGAAAGAAGAGAAGAAGAAATAAACTTCTTCTTCCATCTTCTTTTTTATTACCCTAAAAAAAGGAGGACGTGCAACGACATGAAAAACAAACTAAGGGCCATGTTTCTGATAGGAACCATTGTCGCCCTCACAGGTCTTGCGTCGAGCGTCAACGTGAGCACCGCGCTTGCATCCATTGACGGGAAGTATTCCATCGTCTGGGCGTATAATGCGAGCGATACGGCTGACCCGTGGAAGAAGTACATTCCTAGCGCAGCAATCGGAAACGACTTGTCTGATGTGGGCGTTGCGTGGGGCTACTGGGTCCGGCTGAACACAACGTCTGCAACACTAAACGTCTCAGGGACTGAGCCGTCGTCTACGAGCATATCGCTTGTAAGCGGCTGG
>CAZJQY010000001.1:0-15342 GCA_964548095.1 uncultured archaeon | reverse complement strand
AGCCTGGAAGGACGCGAACGTCCACCTGCTCACGCACGCCTTACACTACGGTTCCGGCGTCTTCGAGGGAATCCGATGCTACAACGCGGAAAAAGGCCCCGCAGTCTTCAGGCTCAAAGACCACATGCAACGCCTCGAGAACTCCGCGAAACTGTACTACATGGAGCTCCCCTACACCATCGAAGAGCTCTCTGACGCGACGAAGAAGCTCATCCGGGCGAACAAAATAAGGGAATGCTACATACGCCCTATTGCGTATAGAGGCTATGGGGAGATGGGTTTGAACCCCTTAAACTCGGTGGTTGACGTCGCAATCGCGGTCTGGCCGTGGGGAACCTACCTCGGGGAGGACGGGTTGAAGAAGGGGATTCGCGTGAAGATATCATCCTACGAGCGCATCAACGCGAACTGCATCCCGCCCGCGGCGAAGGCGACAGGCCAGTACATCAACTCGATTCTCGCAAAAGTCGAGGCGCTTAAAGCAGGATACGATGAGGCGCTCATGCTCGACCAGCGGGGGATGGTGAGCGAAGGCCCTGGAGAGAACATATTCCTGGCGAAGAACGGGATGCTGTATACGCCGCCAGCGCACGCAAGCATCCTGCCGGGCATAACACGGGACAGCATCATCCAGATTGCGGGGGATTTGAAGATTCCGGCGTGCATCACCGACATCGACCGCGGCATGCTATTCACCGCAGACGAACTCTTCTTTACAGGCACCGCCGCAGAGGTCACTCCCATACGGGAGGTCGACGGAATCCAAATCGGAAAACCCGGCCCGGTAACGAAGAAGCTGCAGGAGACGTTCTTCAAAGCGGTCAAGGGCGAGGCTAAGAAATACGAGCAGTGGCTTGACTTCGTCTAACGCCATGAAAGAGAAGCGCTGGATGTTACTTCCTTCAGTTAACTCGGTACCGAAGAAGGAGGGTTAATGGAACACTTCAGTTCCAACGAAGTTTTCCCCGGAAACCGCCTTCCGGATGTTCTCCAAGTCGCGGCCGTTCAGGATAACTGCCCTCACTTTCGAGCGTATTATCGACTCGACCGCCATTTTGTCGATGAGTGCGTAGTTGCCGGGAGACTGAGGAATCTTCTCGACTAGCTTGAGTAGTTCCTTCGAGGACATGCTCTGAATCAGCTTCGTACCGGGAAACTTCTTCGGGTCCTTCTCGTAGACTCCGTCAACGTTCGATGCATTCACGAACAAATCCGCGGAAACCCGCCCTGCAAGCTCGGCCGCGACGGCGTCTGTCGAATGCTTGGGTTCGGTCCCGCCCATGACGACAATCTCCTTTGACACGGAAAGCCTGATTGCCTCATCCACTGAGTGCGGGATTTGACGGTTCGCCTTCTTCCCGATAGCAGAAGACAGCAAGAGCGCATTCAGGCGGGTCGCGTATATCCCAAGCCAGTCCAGAAGCTCGTCGCCCGCGGAAAGCTTTCTTGCCGCCTCCTGATATCTGCGGGCTATTTTCCCCCCGCCTGCGACGACGAAGACCTTGTGTTTCTGGGAGAGCTTCCTCAGGAAATCCGACACCTCGCCGAGAAACGCGTCGTCGATGCCATCAGGAGCTATGAGGCTTCCGCCGATTGAGAGGACAATCTTCATAATCGTATTTTATTAGCCCTGTGTAATAAAATACACGGAGTGGTTTAGGTGAGTGATAAGCTTGATTTACTGGTTTTTGGGGACACTGCCATCGACTACTTTTACGAGGTTGACGCCTTCCCCAAGCCGAACACCGCCTCTGAAATACGGAAAAGCAGGAGATTCTACGGGGGTATGGGAGCCAACACCGCCGTCGTCGCGAAGGCGCTCGGCTTATCCGTCGGCCTCGTCTCCGTTATCGGAACCGACGCCGAAGACTACATGAAGTACCTGAGCGGCATGGGAATCGAGCTTCACCTGAAAGGCGTCTTCGGGGACACCACGAAATCGATGTTCTTCAAGAACAACGGCGACCACATAAGCTTCTTCTACAAGGGCGTCACCGAGAAACTGGACGAACTCGAGCCCGGCGAAACCTTCGAGAAGGAGCTCATAAAAAGGGCGTCGGTCGTCTACTTGGGGAGAACGTACCTGAACCTGCAGAAGAAGGTCGTCAAATCCTGCAGGAGCAAGCTCGTCGTCTACAATCCAGGCTACGGCGTCTACGACTTCAAGAACATCCCGCAGACGTTCAAGGAGGTTCTCGCGCGGACGAACGTCCTCATCGTGAACCAGCACGAGCTCGCGCACCTTAAGTCCATCGGATTCAAAATCGGTTCGGTCAACGGCCCCAAGACGACCATCGTCACCAAAGGGTCGAAGGGCTGCTCCGTGTACTCGAAGACTATGGAAGTTGACATCGGGTGCTACAAGACGAGCGTCGTCGACGCCTCGGGCGCGGGCGACGCCTTCAATGCAGGGTTCATCGCCGGAAATGTGCGGGGCCTCGACGTATACGAGTCGGTCAAGCTCGGGAACGCGGCCGCCTCCTTCATTGTGGAGGCGTGGGGCTGCCAGACGAACCTTCCCGCATGGGACAAGGTAAACGAGCGCATGAGGGGGATCCGGTAGATGAGCAACGGATGGTACGCCTTTGATATTGTGGGAGAGAGCATCGACAGGACGCTGCATCTTCTGTTTAAGCCGCTGAAGGTGTCGTTCTGGCTCAAGCTCGCCTTCGTCGTCTTCCTGATGAACGGCGGCCTGAATTCGCTTTCGAACATGGAGTTCTATCAGTTCGACAGAGGATATGCCAGCGTTGCCCAAAACCTCACGCTCGTTATTGCCGTGGCCGCGATTGTGATTGCCTTCGCCCTGTTTTTCGCTTTCGTCGGCAGTGTCGCAGTCTTCATCTTCATTGATGCGGTGCTGCAAAAGAGGGTGGCATTCTTTGAGGGGTTCCATAAAAACATCGCGGGCGGATTCAAACTCTTCCTCTTCAACATCATGCTGACATTGATTGCGCTTGCCGTTTTGCTCGCGCTGAGCTTGCCGGCGGCGGGCATCTATCTGGGGCTCTCAGGGGGCGTCAAGTATGCTGCGCTTTTCGGCTACTTCATATTCGCGTTTGCCGTTTTATGTGTCGCCGTGATTGCGTTAGTGCTCGTGCGGATGTTCACAACCGACTTCGTTGCAGCCCTCATGTACAGGAGCGGGAGCGACGTCATAGCCTCGTGGAAGAGGCTTCTCCCCATCATGCGAAAGAACATGGAGCAGTTCGTCATGTATGTGGTGGCGCGCGTGATTTTGGGCATAGTCACGGGAATCGCAACGCTTATTGTCGTCATCGCTTCGTTTCTCATACTCCTTGCGGTCGCCGTCGTCGTCGGCTTCGGTTTGGGGGCTGTCGGGGCGATTGTGGCATCTCCATCATCGGTCGAAGGGTTTGTGGGATCACCGCCTGTTCTCATCATCCTCGGCGTTGCCCTGCTGATTGCCACCAGCATCATTGCGTACGTTATGACTGTGGTCATGCTCCCGATTACGGTCTTTTATAGATATTATAGTCTCATATTCCTTGGGAGAGTACACCCCGAGGCAGGTTTCTTTGCAGGGGAGCAAAGCAATGAGCTGGAAAAAGAATCAAAGCCCGAAAAGGACTTGTACGTCGAGGTTGGTTAGATGAGAGCGTATGTCATCGGCGGGTCAGGGTACACGGGGAGGGAGGTGCTGCGCATCCTCTCACGGCACCCGAAGGTGGACGATATCGTGGTTTCGTCGACCCGTTTTGCTGGGAGAAAGGTGTCTGAACTCCATCCGAGCCTTACGAGTGAGCTTGTATTCAGTGAGTTTGATTTGGATGCCGTCAACGCGTCGGAAATCGCATTCTGCTGTGTCCCGCACCGCAAAAGCATGGAAATCGTACCCCAAGTAACGACCAAGATTGTTGACTTGAGCGCCGACTTCAGGCTACGGGACGAGAAAGTGTATGAGGGATACTACGGCGTAAAACATGCGTGCCCTACTCTCCTTAAGGAGAGCGTGTATGGCCTGCCGGAATATTAACGTCAGAAGATAAGGAAGGCGCGCCTTGTCGCAAACCCGGGATGTTATCCGACCGGCGCAATACTCGCATGCAAGCCGCTTGTGGACAACTTTAAGGTAGAGCACCTCATCATCGACGCGAAAAGCGGGGTTTCTGGAGCGGGACGCGAGGAGGAGGAGGAACTTAAGCGGTTCGTGAGAGAAGAGAACCTTCAGGCCTATAAAATCGTCGGCCACCATCACACGCCGGAAATCGAGCAGGAACTTGGTGTGCGCGTCTCGTTCACGCCGCATCTGGTCCCCCTGAATCAGGGGATTTTCACGACAGTCCACGCCTTAACCGACGCAAACCCCGAGAAGGTGCGGGACGTGTTCGAAAAGAAGTTCGCGCACGAGCCTTTCGTGAAAATCGTCGACGACCCGGACCTTTCTTCTGTGCGAAACACGAACTTCTGCCATATCGGAGGCTTCAAATCCGACGGAAAAAGACTTGTGATAACGTCAGCCATAGACAACCTCGTGAAAGGAGCCTCAGGACAGGCAGTCCAGAACATGAACGTGATGCTCGGCTTCGACGAGACAGCGGGACTTAAGTAAGCAGTCAGTCGTTTTTCTTTGCCTCAAGCTTCAGAAGCTGCTTCTGCAAGTCCTTTGACAGGTCTTTATAGGAGTCGTCGTCGACTTCACCCTGCGCGTGCTTTTTCTTGAGGAGCTCAATCTGCTCTTTCGTCTCGCGGATTTCATACTCCAGTGGAGAGAGACCGCCCGATGCGCCTTCACCGGAGGATGCTTCAAGAGAAAGCATCTGCCAGAGCTCTGGATAGATGTCATGCTCCCCGCTTTTGGTTATCTGCTCTCTCGCGAGCCTATGCCATGCGGGAAGCGTTGAAGTGCGCGAGCGCGCAGCCGCCTCGAAGTCTCCTTGATTTGCTTTACGCTCTGGTTTCCCGGATAAGGCTTCAGTCCAGGGGCGCTCTAGGGCCGCGTCCACGACTGATTTAACGTCTGCGGAGGAGAAGCCGTCGGTTGAGACTGCGAGTTTCTTGAAGTCGACACCCTCCTCGACTGGTTTTCCTCTTGTGTGTAGCCTGAACATCTCCTCCCGGACGGAAGCATCAGGCGCTAGAATGAAGACTTGGTCCGTGAAGCGGCCTGCACGCCGGAGCGCCGGGTCAACGTCCCAAGGAGCATTCGTTGCCCCTAAAATCATCAAGCCCTCGCGCTTTTTGAATCCGTCGAGTTCGGTCAGGAACTGGTTCACGAGAGTCCTCCCTCGGCCAGCCTCCTCGCGGCGGGGGGCGAGCGCGTCAATCTCGTCGAAGAGGAGTATCGCGGGCGTGTTGCGGGATGCGCGCTCGAAGATGGCGTGGAGGCGTTTCTCGCTTTCCCCGGCTGATTCGGATAGTATGTCCGTTATCTTCACGTCGAAGAAGGTTGCCTTGCATTCGCCTGCTGTTGCTTTCGCGAGATAGGTTTTACCGCAGCCGGGAGGGCCATAGAGGAGTATGCCGCCTCCGGTGGTTTTCCCGTACTTTTTGGATAACTCGGGGTTAGACATCGGGTAAACTATAGTCTTCCTTATCTTCTCCTTGGCGTCCGACAAGTCCGCGACGTCTGAGAAGGTCATCTCCGGCTTTACGGCGGCTTCAATGCCTCCGGCATACTTCATGATGTCCTCGACCATCCCCGAGAAAAGCTCGGTCTCCCCACTCTCCTCGACCTCAGAGAGCGCGAGCTTGAACCACGGCGGCAGCGAACTCTTCCGTTCGGCAAGCGCATCGAGGAAGTCTTTCATCGCTGCCTGCCGGGCAAGCTTTCCTTCCACGGCCTCCCGCCACGGGCGCTCGACGGCATCATCGCAGAGGGCCTTTAAGTCTGCTGAGGAGTAGCCTTCAGTCAGCTGGGAAAGCTTTTCATAGTCAATGTCTTGGGAAACCGGCTTACCCCGCGTGTGAATGCCGAAGACGAGCTTTCGCACCTCTTTCGTGGGCGGCTGGACGTAGACTTGGTCCGTGAGGCGGCCGGCTCGGCGCAGCGCTGGGTCGAGGTCCCATGGGGCGTTGGTCGAAGCCATGACCATGACACCTTGACGCTCCTTGAATCCGTCGAGCTCGGTCAGGAACTGGTTCACGAGAGTCCTCCCTCGGCCAGCCTCCTCGCGGCGGGGGGCGAGCGCGTCAATCTCGTCGAAGAAGATGATTGCAGGGGTGTTTCGGGCGGCGCGCTCGAAGATGTAGTGCAGGTGCTTCTCCGGCTCCCCGAGCTCGTTTGAGAGGATGTCGGTGACTTTGACGTTGAAGAAGGTCGCCTGACACTCTCCCGCCGCGGCGCGTGCGACGTAGGTTTTCCCGCATCCGGGGGGGCCATACAAAAGGAGCCCTCCGCCGACCGCCTTCTTGTACTGCTTGGATAGTTCTGGATTGCGCAGCGGATAGACAATCGACTTCATAATCTGGTCTTTGACGGCCTCAAGGTCTGCGACGTCCGTGAAGCGGAGCGAGGGCTTCACCTCCTGGTCGACGCCGCCCGCGTGCTTGAGGATGTGCCGCGCCAGGTCTGCGAAAAGCTCGACTTCCCCGCTTTTCCGGATTTCGCGCTCGGCCTGCTTGTACCATGCCGTGAGCGAGCTCGGGCGCTGGCCTAGAACCGTCAGGAAGTCTTGCATGCTCGCTTTCCGGGCTGCTGCGCCCTGAAGCGCCTCCTCCCACGGTATCTCCAAGGCGTCGTCGCAGATGACCTTGATGTCTGCTGAGGAGTAGCCTTCAGTCAAGACCGCGAGCCGCTTAAAGTCGATGTCAGAGCTCACCGGCCTTTTTTTCGTGTGGATTTTGAAGACTTCAATCCGGGTCTCGTAATCAGGGGGCGCGATGAAGAAGATGTCCGTGAACCTGCCCGAACGGCGCAGTGCCGGATCGAGCGACCACGGCGCGTTGGTGGATCCTAGGATGAGCACGTTCTCGGACAGGTTTTCGACGCCGTCCATCTCCATCAGGAACTGGTTGACGACGACGCGCGAGCTTTTCCCCTCGCTGTCGCGGCGCTCAGCGAGGGCGTCGATTTCGTCGAAGAAGAGGATGCAGGGCGCGTTCTTCGCCGCGTTGGAGAACACCTCGTGGATGTTTTTCGCCCCCGCCTCGTCTCCTCCTGAGATGATGTCCGAGGTGTTGATGTTGAAGAAGTTGAGCCCGCACTCGCCCACGATGGCGCGCGCGATGTAGGTTTTCCCGCATCCTGGGGGGCCGTAGAGGAGTATCCTGCCGCCTCCCTTCTTCTCGTATTTCTTAGATAGTTCGGGGTGCCGGAGCGGGTAGATGATGGACTGCCGCACCTTATCTTTGACTTCGGTAAGGTCGGCGACGTGTGAGAAGTTGATGGTGGAGGCTTCGATGGGGACTGAGCCGCCCGCCCCCATCTCCGTTGAGAACGTGATGGGCTCAAGCTTCACCTCTGAGGGGAAACCCGTTTTCACGTTCTTGTAGTTTTTCGGGCAGATGAGATATTTTACTTCCGATGTCGTGCCGCGGCTGTCTTTTTGCTCGAGGACGAGGTAGGGGAGGTAGACGAGCCCCTTAAGTAGGACTTTGCCGCCGAAAAATCCGCCTAAGACTTCCGCAATCCTGTCGTGGTTGAAGCGTATGGGATCCTTCTTGTAGTCGTCGTCTCCCTTGCGCGATGCCTCGAGCGAGGCCATGATGTTGTAGCGTGAGTTCGCGAACACCGGCATGTGAAAGCCCAGTTTCACATAATAGCGGTGCATGATGACGTCGTCCTCGAAGTAGTAGCGCATAAAGTTGAAGAACTGGCTCGTCTCCCGCTCGTATAATTCCACGAAACCTTCGGCCTTGAGCTCTGAGACGACGTTGGGGTCGAGTTCATCGTAGGGGACGCTCCCGTACTCGTAGAGTTGGCCGAGCGTTGTTATCACGGGGTCCCGGTAGTCGATGATTCTGCGCATGAGGTCTGTTTTGACGAGCGTTGGTTTGCTGGTGAAGGTGCTGCCCCTTTTTGTGTAGTAGAGGTCGCAGTGGGAGAGGTCGACGTAGAAGAGGTTTTCCCGGCGGTCGAAGGATGACTTTTTGAAGAAAACACCCTTCTGGACTTCCTCGGTGCGGAGTACCTTGAAGACGCCGAGGGGTGCGTAACGTTTCTGGACGGCACCTTGCACGGAGTGGAGTGTCTTTTCTTCTATGTCGCGTGGTATCGCTAGGGCATAAGTCTCTATCTTGGCTATCTTCATGGCGTAACAATATTTGAGAGCGTTCTTTTATATGCCGGAGGCGTATTTTTAAGTTGAGAGGGATAAATTAAACGTTACAAGTAGCGAGGTGAGTCGATGGAAATTTATGGTAAACGGGTGGGAGAGTACCTAGACATTGTGAAAACCCCGATGGTCCTTTTGATTGCCCTCGCAATTATCCAGTTCGTTATCCGGGTCGTCGGCTACTTCCTTGGCATCAATATCGTCCGGTTGCTGGGATGGTTTATGGTGGCTGCCTCGGAGGTTGTGAGTGTTTTGATGCTGTTGTACATAAGTTGGTCCGCAGTCAAACGTAGGCGATGGAACGCGCTGAACACGCTGATTGCGGGGCTGCTCTTCGGTTTTATCGGAGGGTTGATTCTGGCCTTAGACTTGACTGCTGGCAACCTCGTAGCCTACATCCTGTCGGCCGAGAGCTGGACTGCATTCAAGGTTGCCGCCTACACTGGCGTTGGGCTCGTGTTCATCCCTTTGATACAGTGCGTGTTGGGGGGGTT
This sequence comes from uncultured archaeon, assembly GCA_964548095.1. Lineage (GTDB taxonomy): Archaea > Altiarchaeota > Altiarchaeia > IMC4 > SCGC-AAA252-I15 > SCGC-AAA252-I15. The sequence continues at coordinate 6,611 of CAZJQY010000001.1, read as the reverse complement.
CATCTCTGGCATCGTCGGCCTTGTCTTGGAAAAGTAAGGGGGGGATTTACATGCATGTCGACTACGGGGAATGCGCGAAGAAAGGAATCGACATTTTCAAGGACAACGCACTGGCGTTCATCCTCGCGACGTTTATTGCAACAGTCGGGTGCGTCCTGATTGTGACTGGGCCGCCGCTTATCGCCGGACTCTTCTACATGGCAGACAAGTCGCTTAAAGGACGCAAGGCTGAAGTAAGTGACGTATTCGAAGGATTCAACTACCTCATCCCGTCCCTCGTGTACGCCGTGATTGTGCTCGCGGGTCTTGCGTTCCTTGCCGTCCCTGGCCTCATCATCATGATTGTTGGAGTCTATGCCATGCCCATACTCGTCGCAGAGAAAGTTGACGGCGTAACGGCGGTGAAAAAGGCATTGAGGCTCGGCAGGAACAACTTCCTCGACGTACTCGGCGTCTCGTTCATGACGATGGTGCTCTACGTTGTCGGAGTGAGCGTGTTTTTCGTCGGAGCGCTGATAACAGTACCCATCGCGGTTATCTCGCTCACCAAGGCCTATCAGGTAACGATAAGCTGAGGGTAGAGAGGAGTTTCCTCACTTGGAGGCAATCTCAACAGAACGGATTGTTCCGCCCCGGTCAGCAATAGAGGAAACGACGATGGCCAACGCCTGGTGAAGGGAAGGCATGTGCCAGCCGGTAACCTCAACAAACAGGTTCTTGGTTTTCTCGCTCACCCGCGTCAGCTCCCCGTTAATGATGGGCGGAAACGAGAGCACGCTCCCCTTCGCGTCGACGATGATGGGGTAAGTCTTCAATCCGGCGAGCGTGAAGGCGTAGCCGACCCCCTTCGGATGCTTTTTGAGTATGTCGGAAAGGTTCATTGATTCGGCCATGTCCAAGGGGACAAATGAAATATGGTCTGGTTTGACTGCCTTGAAAGTGTAGGGTGGAGTAATCTTGTCTGAGTCGTGGACGCCGATTGCAACTTTCACACGATTACGCCCATGTGTCGTGTGAAGCTTCTCCTGCATGCTCATGATGGAGCGAAGCTGCGCGTCGTCGATGGTTACGCCGTCGATTTGGGCTGCAACAACGTAGGGTCGCACCCGCTCAACCGACGGGTCGACATACATGACGATGTCTGACAGTTCAACGGGATAGGAAACCAGGCCTTTTTCTATGCCATAGAAACCCTTGAAGGCGCGGGCGAACCCCTCGACGCTCAGCATGTCAGTCCGGTTGGGGAAAACCTCCAAAACCATTTTCTCAGCGTCAAGGGAGTCGAGGCTCACCCCAATCATCGGAATCGACTCAGTGAGCTCCTCGAGGGATACGTCCCTGCTCTTGAGGAGGTTTATGAAATCCTGCGTGGCGAACTCTACGGTCGGCATAGTACTTTAAATAACATGTGCATACATCTATATTAGGTAGGTGATGCACATGAAGGTTCTCATTGCAGGCGGAGGGACGATGGGGCGGGAAATCGCGAAAGCGCTCCCAGAACACGAGATTACAATCATGGAACGGAACCCGGACGTCTGTACGCGAGACTCAAACGAATTGAACGTGAACGTCATCTGCGGGGACTGCACGAAACTCCACGTCCTCAAGGAGGCGGAATTCGAGAAGGCGAAGGCAATCATCGCCGTCACCAACAGCGACGAAGTGAACCTGCTCCTCGCGTTATACGCCAAGAAAAACGGGAAACACGTCATCGCCCGCGTGAAGGAGCCGGAATACATGGAGCTGTTCGAAGACCAGGGAATCGACCACATCATCTCGCCGGAACGGCGCGCTGCACTAGACATCGCAAGCAAAGTCGTGTGGGATTAGGCCATTCAAACGCATCTTCTCATAGGGAGGATAAGTTGAGGTATTGCCTTCTACGTGACGCTCATCCTAAAGGCGTTTCGGCGGGAAGACTGAGGTGGACGTATTTTAGTCATGCCGGAGTAAGTCAGTAACATGGTCTTGGACAAGCTCATCGACACGAAGCTTCTGAGGACGAAGCCCGTGTTTGCCGTGCCGACGGCAGTATTCTTCGTGCTCCTAGGATTTATTTCGTCGCTGCTCGTCTTCTCCTCCCAGATTAGCGTGGTGATGGTCGCCTTCTCAAGCCTCCTCATCCTGCCCTACGTCATCAAAATCTCCGAGTTCGACGAACTCGACGTCGACATCGAAGGCTCGACCAAAGAGGATTTGAAGCGGTGGGTGACACAGTGCCTGCGGGACGGATACTCGACCAAACAGATTAAGGACAACCTGGTGCGAGACAACCTCGACAAACTCGACTCCCTCATGCTCGACCTGGGGGTCATCGACGAAGTGAAAGACGAGTACCTCCGGTTCTCGAACCCCTTCTCCCGCCACAAGAAAACCATTGAATTCTACATCAACCTATTCTTCGGCATGTTCCTCGCCTACGCGATGCTCTACAGCGTGCTACCCTCAGACGTCGGCTCGGAAGTCTTCAGAAACCAGCTTGACGTACTGCGACCCGGCCCCCAAGGATACTTCGGGTACGAGGGACTCTTCTGGGGGATTGTGAAAAACAACCTCGTCATAACCCTCGTATGCGTACTCCTCTCCCTCCTCTACGGGTCAGGAGCAATCTTCATCCTAAACTACAACGCATCCATCGCAGGAGTCCTCTACGGAAGCTCCATGCGGGCAGTGCTCGGCCAAGGCGTCGGATTTCTCGGAAACCCCTACGCGTTCATCCCCCACACCGTCATCGAAATCCTCGCATACCTCTTCGCGGCAATAGCCGGAGCAATACTCTCGAAAGCAGTCTCCGGAATACTCCCCGGAAACCCCCGCATCCTCATAAAAGACGGCCTCCTATACCTCACAGCCGCCGTCACCCTCATCTTCATAGGAGCCGCCACCGAAGTAACACTACCCTTCATGCTCACGTAAAACAAAAAAAAGTAAGTTTAACACCACCCCAAACAGAAGATTATCCTGCCAAAAGGCAGGATAATTGTTGTTATGTGTAGTCTGTTATTCTTTTTTGTTGTAGTGTTTCGCTTTTTTCGAGGTATTTTTTTATCGGGATTCGTAGGCGGGTGCTTAGGTGTTGGAGTGCTTCTTTTTGTGTCGCGAATTTTTTAGGTGTTTCTTGCATTGCCTTGCGGACGTTTTCCCGGACTTCCCAGACGCCGACTGGGATGACGTAGCCTTCGTAGATTTCGCGGAAGACGACAACGCGAGCCTGCCGTCGCATGGCATCTAAGGCCTCGCACACGGCGAAGCGGCCGGCGTAGTAGCCGCCGCCCTCGTTGAGCGCGTAATCCCAGCGGCCCTCGTGTTTCTCGTGCTCGTGGGCGATGAGAGGCTCTTTCGCGTTCATGGTCCAGAGCGTCTTCGGGGCCCAGGCTTCGAATTGCTCGAATTCCCAGCCGCCGGGTTGGACGAGGATTTCGAAGTGGTTGTCGAGGTAGGTGTTTGAGTAGATGAGGAAGTCGTTTACGGTTGGGTAGCCTCTTATCCGCTCCATGAGGTGTTTTCCCAGGAGGTCGTCGACTGCGGTGATGCTCCAGCGCGTGGGTACGAGTTTCTTGCGCTCTGTTTTTCCGAGGGCGCCTGAGGAGAGAACTCTGGTTAGGTAGTAGACGTCGTAGTCCTTCTCGAACAGGAGGGATACGGCATCGGATGCTGGAAGCTCGTCTGAGACGACTGCATCAACTTGGCGGGGAATGACGGGATTTCCGGAAACCTCAAGTTTGAGTAGCTCCCCTGAAGGCCCCATGGGCTGGGAAATCGGGGAGAAGGAGAGCGTATAGGAGGGTTTCCGCTTGAAGACCGCTTCGACATCGACCGGACGAACGGAGAGGGCGATTTCCTGGTTCTCCTCGACGAAGCGGCTTCGACCGGAAACGTTTTGCCGCTGCTTTGAGCGGACAAGGTATGAGCGCATCCTGATGATTTCGTCGACTCCGAGGCCGTACCAGTCTCGGGGGTTGTCGAGGAGGCTAGCATCATCTGGGGCAATCGAGGTGAGCGGCCCAACGGAGACGTCAGGCCACCCGTTCCATCCGACGAATATTGAGGGGCTTGGGCCGAAGAGGTGCTCGGAAAGCTTTTCTGTGACTGGCGTCTGGTATTTGATGCGCTCAAGAAGCGGGCAGGATGACATGCCGCAGAGAAGCCTCCCTCCCTTGCAGGTCAGGCACATGTTCTCGCCCATCGGCCGCATGCTTGCCATCACCTTGAATATATCACAGCGCGGATTATCCCAGCTTTGATAGTGAGGCGTTTGCATGACGTTAATACTACATGATGGGGGAAAATAAATCAGGAGAGAGCGAGCGAAAAATGCTCCGCTACTTCATGATGAAGTGGTAGTACTGGAGCTTCGAGTTGCGGACGACCTCCTCAAGCCGCCTGCGGATGAACTCGGCATTCAAGTTTCTCCGGTTTACTGGGATGTTTGTGAGCGCCCCGCCGTCCAGCAGCCGGTGGAATGAAGATTCGAATGCAATCCGTTTCGTGGTTGAGATTTTTGCCTTAGCCCGGATTTGGAAGGAATTCGTGTATTTGCGCGCAACAGAGCGCTCGGGATAATGTTTGGCGTCGAATTCGGCAAATCGTATGGAACATGCTTCAGCTGACGTCCGCGCAAGCATGAACGAGAGGTGCGAGTCTTCTCTGAACTCGTCGACAACGCGCCTCATAGCGCGCACGACCGATACTCCATATTTCAGCGCGCTCTGGGACTCGTGCAGTTCCGCACCTATGTGGGCTGCCACCATCTGGTTGAGCCCTACAAACCCGATAACGTAGCCCTGTTTCTCAGGGTCGAAGTATTGCGGGCCGCTTCGGGACACCCGCTGGGACATGAAAGGTAGCAGGCGCGCCTTAAGGTTTTTCTCAAGGATTTTCTTCTTGAGCAGAAGGGTGCTTTTCGCCTTAAGCAGCCGGTCATCCAAGAGCTCGGCAATCTTCCTGTCTTTTCCGTGAGCCTCATAGGCTATCTGCGGGAGGTTTATGGTGACAAGCTGCGCTATTCCCCCCCTAAGCGAACCAACTTTCCCGCAGTCCCGCAGCATCTTGCCGTCAGATGGCATAATAAAGGAGCTCCCCTGATAACAGAGGATTTGTGGGGCGTTCGCCCGCGGGGTGATGAAGAGGGGGGTCCTCGTCTTCGCCGCGACCTCGCATAGTTTTTGCACGCGCGCATCCGTCTTCGCGAGGTTTCCTTTAGTCACGCGGACGTTGAACTTTGGGAACACGAACGGGCGCCTCCTAAAGTCGCCTTCGAGGTACACGTCGCAGAGCGCGTCGAAGAGTAGCCCGGCTTCAGCTTCGAAGTCGCCGTACGCCAGGCCGTCCTTAACCGAGCCGCCCGGCAGAACCGCGGGCTTGTCCCGCAAGAAGGCCGGAACCTCAAGATCACAGTCGACGCTCGAGTACACGACCTGACCGCCCCGCACCCCATACATCTGGCTGAGTTCGAACACGAACATCTGGGCAAGCTGCCGTACCCGCTTCTCCGGAAGATGGCGGATGTAGGGTGCCATGAAGGTGTTGAAGTAGTTTAATCCCTGACCCCCGCCGCAGTTTGTCTGGGCTGCTGCGAGAACCCGAGCCGCGTGGATGAAGGCGACCTCGGGCTTTTTTGGGGGGCCGGACACTGCCGTATACTCGCCAACGCCGTCCGGCTTGAAGCCGTAGCGCATGAAAACCCGTAAGTCGTGGGAGAATGAATGCGACCGCGTCGCAAAGTAATCCAAGTCATGGATGTTAATCTGCGCTTTCATATGGGCGTCGGAAAGATTCAACGGCAACACGTTCAAGAGCGCGTATTCCCGGCTAATCTGGTCGGCCATGAGCTTGTGGACGAGCTCGGGGTTGTACTGCCGGCCGTTCGCGTACTCTGGGCTGTGCTCGAGCAGAAGATGCACATCGTAGACTGGCATTCCAAGTCGCGTGTAGCGGGCACGCGTGTTCTCGAGCCCCTCCGCGAGCAGTTTCACGTTGACGATTTCCCTGATGAGCGGCGCAGTCACGTAATCGAGTTTCATGCGGATGAGCTCTTTCTCCACCTCCTGGGCGATTTTTTTCGCAAGCTCTGCATCAAGTTTCGTCTCGGTTATCAGTGATTCGATAATCCGCTTTTTGTCGAAGGATTCGAGGATAATCTTCGACGTCCTGACGCGGAGGCCGGTTCGCCCCATGTATTTTCGAGCGTAGGAAGCCTTGAGCTTCAGCAACTCTGCATACACGAGGTCCCGGATTTCCTTGGTGGGGATTCCGTCATAGAGGTGGGGCCTGATGTGTTGGGAAATCCTCGTCGCCTGAGCCAATGAGGCTCCCCCCTTCATGCACGAGGTAATGAGCTTGTCAGAGTCGTATGCCTCAGATAACCCGCTTGATTTCCTGACGTTCATGCAACACCCCAACGAGACTGTAGGATAGACAAGGGTATAGTTTTTTGACTTGCCCTTGGCTAGTAATGAGGACGCGAAAGCATCCCAAAATCAAGGATGTTAGAAGAGTTGCGTCCTCATCTAGATAATTACTCCCCGAGGTTAATATAGTTGCCAACTTTTATGGTAATTACTATATTTTTCTTCGATGAGATACGTAACCATGCGTGCACGACGCAA